>CASFBD010000008.1 GCA_949292885.1 uncultured Bacillota bacterium | reverse complement strand
TAAAGGTTCAAGTCCTGTTTTTGCTCCAAAATGGCAAAAAGACAGCATAAAATTAAAATCTTTCTTTCCATAGTAAAAATCCCCTGTTTTTGCCAAAAAAATAGCAAAAACCCTGAAAAACTCATCGTTTTTCAGGGTTTTTACAGTGGACAGCATTTTTATCCACTAAACATGGCGCAGAGAGTGGGATTTGAACCCACGGTGCTCTTATGGGAGCACACACGATTTCGAGTCGTGCGCGTTCGACCACTCCGCCATCTCTGCATCGGCGCTTACATTTTATTATTATATTCTATTATTTAAAATTTGTCAATCTTTCGGGCAGGTGTTTTACGGATAAAATTGTCAAAACGCCGACAATCACTCCAGCGGCGACGGAAAAGACACAGACAAACGGCAGCTGCAAATACAGGGAAGGCGTTTGCATAAGCAGAACGACCACGCTGACGCGCGCTATATTGCTTATGATCGCCCCGCAGACACTGACAGAAATAAGACTGATACGCGGAAACACCGATGCGTACAACCCCGCCATGACCAGATAAGCACACAGACTGCCCGCAAGATTGAGCAAAAAGGCGAACCCGCTCCAAGCAATAAGCGCCGTGAGCAGATTTTTTGCCAGCACAAAAATAAATGCCTGCCCCGCCCCGAAATAAATGATGACCAGCAGTACAAAAACGTTTGCAAGCCCTATTTTGACGTACGGCGCCATGGGCAGAAGCGGCGGCACGAGCGATTCGATCAAAAATACGATACACGCCGCTGCAAGCAGTATTCCAAGCACGGCGACACGCTTTGCTGACAACTTCATACGTCCGTCTCCAATCCTTTACCGTCGATACGGATGCGCAGATCGTGCGGAAGGCACAAAATGTCCCCTTTCGCGATCTTTCCGAAATGCCGGCAGGTATGATCGGCGCAATCCGAATCACTCACACAGACCTTTCCGTCCCGCACCGAAATCACGTTGTAATCGGAATACTCTTTCCCTTGCTCAAATAAGACGACTCTGCCCTCCGAGCCTTCGATGTAAAAGACATATTCCGCATCTTCCGCAAGCGTTGCGCGGAAAATCTCTTTCCCCCGATACAGCACGGAAAAAGAATCCCCCTGCGCGGCAGAATTGACAAAGGACAACAAAAAAAAGAAGATCACAAGCGCAGCGGCAGCCGTAATTACAACGACATCACCCCATACAAAGTATTTTTGTCTGCGTATGCAATCGATCTTTTCTTTTCTGTCCATGGCATTATTTTTCCTTAAACAGAGAGATATACTCTCTCTCCCGTTCGTCCGGAACAACCGTATCCAACGCCTCACCTTCTCTCAGGGAAAAGACATTTTCCACACTGTCTGTCAGTTCGGGGCGAATGAGCTCCGCATATTCCTTCGGCTGCAAGACAGTATAATCCCCCACCACAGCGTAACAAAAATCGGAAGTAATGACGACGGCACCGATGCCGCATTCCTCCCAGAGAGAGCGGTAAAAATCCAGCGTCTCGGTGAGCGGCATACAGAACCCTGCCGTAGAATACGCATCCGCCAGCGCCCCGGCATTTTCCAGCGAGAGCGGCACGAGAACAGTGACGGAAATAACGCCGTTCTGAGAGGGTTTGCCCGTAAACGGGTCGATGATATGCTTATAGATCGTATCATCGTAGACGTAAAAGCGATAATTATCCGCACTCGTGCTTACCGCCACCTGCGAGAGCTCTGCAAAATACAGGCCACCGTTGGGGCTTGTCCCTCCCGTGACCGCCGCGCGAGGATTTTCCAGCATGGCCGTATATCCGAGTCCTGCGGAATCCTCCTGTTTTTCTCCCATCAGAACAGAATTGGACATCACGGAAAACGTCCCGCAGAAATCCGGATATTTTTGCAGGATCAGCTCGCGGACACAGTCGCTCATGTATCCCTTTGCGATCCCGCCCAGATCCAGTTTTACCGAACCATTTTGTTTTACGACCGAATCCCCCTCGATCTGTATATCCTCAAACGAACTGTTAACAAGAGTCTCCGCGATCAGATCGGCGGAAGGTTCTGGACGCGGAACGGAATACTCACCTTCAAATTCGGGAGTAAATTTCCAAAGACGGGAAAGGTTGTACAACGCGGGCGAAAAAGCACCGTTTGTTTTTTCGTACAGATCGGAACAGATCTCCAGCATTGCCGCCGTGTGTTCCCCCACGCGGATCTCCTCCCCCGCCGCCGCGGCATTGATACGGGAGACGTCGCTCTCTTCTATTTCCGTACTGATCTGCGATTCTATCTCATGCAACAGACCCGAGATCTCGCTCTGCAGATCGGAGATCTCGCTCTTAGAAAGTTTTCTGCCTCCTGAATACGCATTCTGCGAGAGAGAAAACTCGACAAAGTACGAGGGCTGCGCGCATCCGACGAGAAAGCAGAGCGCAAATATCAGCAAAAAGGCTGCTACACGTTTCATTCCGTCAACGGTCGCCGTAGAAAATGAGCCCCAAAGTTCCCGGCCCGCAATGCGACGCGATGACCGGCCCAACGATCTGCAGATCATAAGTTATATCCTCGCCGAACTCTTTTTTCAGAGCTTCGACAAATCCCTCGCCCGTTTCCGGACAATCCGCCTGCAGGATCTCGATGCGGTAATCTTTAGTGTTGGCGTTGTGCTTGTGCATGAGGTTGATAAATTCCGAAAAGACGCGCTTGCTCCCCTTGATCTTGCCCACACTCTGCAAAGAACCGTCTTCGAGAATGGAAATCATGGGCTTGATATTCAGAAGGTTGCCGACCGCCGCCGTAACGGCAGAGATCCTGCCGCCGCGTTTGAGATATACGAGGTCGTCCACTACAAAATAGACAATGGTGTGTTCGCGAAGATGCGTGAGATACTCTTCCAGTTCGTCCATGGAAGCGCCCTTTGCATACTTTTCCGCCGCATAGCGCACCTGGAATCCGCTGCCAAGACTGATTGCCTTTGTATCGAACGTACGGATGACGCGGTCAGGATATTTTTCCTTTAAAGAGGCAATAGCCCTGTCCATGCTGTCAAACGTTGCAGAGAGTTTGTGCGAAAAAGTAATGTAAAAAATATCCTTTCCTTCTTGCAGGACAGGCTCGAAATAGTCGATGTAATTCTGCTCGTTGATGGCAGATGTGGTAGGCACGGCGCCTGCACGCATACGCTCGTAAAAATGCTTAAAATCCGTCTTTTCTCCGAGATCGTAATAGTACTCCTCTCCGTCCAGAACATAAGGCATACGGATGACTTTCAGTCCGTATTGTGCCGCTACGGTATGCCACAATTCACAGTTGGAATCACAAAAAAGCTGATACATACTTGTCCCCTTTTGTCAAAAAAAGTAAAATGCACAAGTGCATATATATTTATTTTAACATAAAAATAATGCGTTTGCAATCAAATGTGTAAATTTCAGAACCTTTTATGCACAAAAATTCTCTTTTTGTCTTTTTCCAGGAGATAACAATTCAGGATAACGCCAATAACAAAACAGATCATCAGCAGATAAAGCCACAACAGAAAGAGAATAAGAAAGACAGCCGCGCCGTACAGCTTTTCCATGGAACCGAAATTGACGTAAACGGTAAACCCGAAAGAAGCGATGCCGCCAAGAAGCAACGTAAGAAGGCTCCCCCATACCGCATTTTTTACGCCGATCCGGTACGGACAAATATACAGATTGAGGAGCAACAGGAGCCCGAACATGAACACCCCGAACAGGGCATAGACAGAAACCTGTGCAACAAAAGACGGAAACAGCCTTGATAAAAGCGAGTTTCCCAGCAAAAACAGCGTGACTCCTGCAAGAAAAAGCACCATCACGATAAAGATAAAGACAACGGCAGAAAGGCGGATAAGCAATCCGCCTTTCCTGCGCGTGATACCGTATATGATCTCTCCGCTGCGGCGCATATGGTAAAACAGATTGGTGGATGAATAGAGCGTTGTGGCAAGCAGAACAACGGACGCGCCCGCCGTGGCGTTTTGCGCCGAGTCACGAAAATACAAAAGAATGCTTTTAAACTCAACAAAAATTTCCAGCTCAAAGAGCCTGGTATAGTCGATATTCAGTTTTCCGAAAACGAGGGTCAGCCAGAACAGAAAAGGCACGACGGACATGACGAGAAAAAACGCCATCGTTCCTGCCAGTGTGGTGTACTTTTTTGCGGAGAGATAAGAGAAAGTACCCCGAACCTTTTCAAATGCGTCCCGAAACAAAACCTTCATAAAATTATTGTATGCAATCGGCGGAATAAAATTTATCTATTCCGCCGACCGTACAATCATTGTTTTCCGAAGTATTCTGCCGCCGAGCAGTCCGAACTGAGCACTGCCTGCAAAAACGTCTTATCTTCGGCGATACGCCGCGCCCGCTCCTCCAAGGAGAAGCAATTTTCCTGCCTTACCTTGCAGCCGCAAAATTCCAGCGACGTACAGATGGCGGGGTGCCGTGCCGCCTCCTCCGCAGAGGGAAGAAACACATCCGTCATGTTCTTCATAAAGGCGTATGGCGCGGTATGCGCGCAAGGAGCAAGCGCCGTGAAAAAGTTCTTTCTCCTTTCCTGCGCGATCTTCCCGAGAAAGCGGCGTGCTGCCTCCTCTTCCTTGAGGACGAAACGGAAGGTACTCCGCGCGCACGAGTGGCGCAGAGAAAGCCCTTCCGCGAGTTTTTCGCCAGCCGGACTTTCATTCTCTTCTCCGCAGACGGTAAAAAGAGTAGGACGGAAAAGCAATTCGTTCATCAGTGCAAACGCAGAACCAACGCCCCCCGTATACACGCAGAGACTGTTTCTCTGCAGATGATCCGCCTTGTTTTTTACCGTTTTAACCGCAGTCACCTTCCCACCGAACGAGAGTTCGGGAAATTGTGCCGCAAATCCGCGTTTAACAGCTTCCAGGCTATGCAGAAAATCCGCATCCGCTTCCGGCAGGACGAGTGTTGCATCCGCCAGCCAGCACAGTGGCAGAAGGAGTGCCGCAAACGGAATAACAGCCACAGAATCCGGCAAAACCTCTACATTGCAATCGTATTCCACGCAAAAGGGACGGCTGTTGCTGAAAAAATTGACCAGATTCCCTTCCACGCCGAATTTATATGCGATTTTGTTTTTTTCGCGCGTGATTGCCGAAAGATATACGGCGTTATGCACTCCGATCTCCCCGATCCGTGTGGGAGTCTCCCTTTTTTCTGTCCCATTTGAGGGCACGGGGCGAGGCGGCGCACACAATTCCAGCCCGTTTTTCTGCGCAAAATTTTTGAAGTTTTCGTACAGCGCGGGAAAACGGCTGTTAAACCGCGCATAATCCGCCCTCTTGTAATACCACTCAATAGGCTTTTTCTCGTCGAACGAACGCATTTCCATGGCAGGAAGACTGAAGAAATCTGTCAGCTCTTTTGTCCGCGAATCGGTTGTGAGAAACAGGGCGCGGATCCCGTTATGCAACGCCATGACGTTTCCGTGAAATCTGCCGCCCAGAGAGAAATCAATGCCCTGCAACAGTTCGCACCATTCTTTATAGGTACACGGCATCACAGAACGCTTGTCCAGCCACGCACGGACGTATTTGAAATACTTTTCGTCCTGCGCGTTCTCTTCGCAAAAAGCATATCCCGTCTGTTCCACAAACTGCATATCGTGCTGTGCGCAATAGCTTAAAAAATGCTTTTCTGCTGTATTCAGGCAACCGTAAAAGGTTTTGAAATTGGCGCTGACTGCCCGCACCTGCGTATCCGCAACGACACGAAACTTGGGATCGTTCCAAATATACATGGACGGGCAGCCGATGACTGACAGATTCTTCAACCCGTTTTTTTCCAGGACATCCGCCGTATACTGACCACGCACACCGAGGATCGCCCTCTCTTCCAATTTCTTTAAAAGGCGCAAAGTGTTTTTGGAGAGTCTGAACCCGAGATCAAATTTCCCCGCCTGCAAACCCACACTGATGGGGATAAACGGAACAGAAAATTTATCCACGATCTTTTCCAGATATTCATATTCCGCATTCTCGCAGATCCAGATCAGATCGGTAATGATCATTCTGTCACATTGGGAAATTCGATCCGTTTGGTTATAGAATATTTTTTCCGGACAAAACAGCCTGTCGATCGCCTCCCAAAATACAAGGTTTCCGGTGTTCAGCCCCAGCTGGACAAGCTGTTTTCTTTTGGGTGCGCTTTCATCATGCTCGTTTCTTAAAATTCCCGTCTTCATCGTCTGCTCCCGTTCTTTTTGCGGCTGCGAAGTTTCTGCTTGAATGTTTCCCTGTCAAACAGCCAGTAATACAGCGCTTTTGTAAGTTTTTTCTTGCCTTCCAACACCTGGGCGACCGTCTTTTGCGGGACAAAGGCCTGTAAGCCGTCATCAGGCAGCGGAGGCGCGTTTTTGCCGATAGCGTACAGATTTTCTTGCCAGCGGTACACAAGGCTCAACCCGTCAAAGCCGCTGTAAACTCCGTCCTCAATGGTATGATCGATAAAAACGTACCGATCAAATTCCGTAGCCGTCTTGCAGAAATATTCAAAGAGGAATCCGCTTTCCGCATTGCGCAGTTCAAACATTTTCAGCTTGTCCGGAAATGCCTGCAAAATATCTTTTGCAAACTGCAATCCTCCCCTTTGCATCAGATGCAGAGCAAAATTGTGTTCCTCTCCTTCCGACTGTCCGAACACCGGGCGGAGCCCCTCTTTTGTCCTTTCAAACCCGATACAGGAAGGTGCAGTATCCGACAAAAAGGTTTCGCGCAGAATGTCTGTTACAAGCGGCGTGTAGGGATAAAAACAGTTCACGTCAAACCCGCCCGCCTTTGCCATTTTGCGGGTAGGTTCCCCGTTGTCGTGCAGGAACAACGCGTCTACGGGACGCGCACAGAGGTCGGAAAGCGCCTTCTGGATCCTGCCGCTATACCCCGCATCGAAAGCGGCACACCTGCCCGTAAAAATTTTCTTGTAATAATTTGAAACCTCTTCGCGCGCCTGCGCAGCCTTTTGCGCATCGAATGAGAGCTTTAAAAAAACCTCTATGAAATTGTGGAAACGATTTTCGTCGCCGATACGCTCTTCCAGAAAAATGCCGCGCGCGGCATACTCCCGCTCCAGCGGGGGCGTAAGCGGCGCACAGACATCCGCAAACAGACGCAAAAATTTGCGGAAGGTGTAATCCGGAGAAAAAATGTTTATAAAATTGTCGCACGTATAAAACTTTTCGGGTTTATCCGTCACGTACGGAAGAACGCACTTGCGCGTAGCATAAACGTATTCACTCCCGATCCCGACACCCGACGCACGGCACATTTCGTCAAAAACTTTCTGTACGAGAAACCCGTCCCGCGCCAAAAACGCAATTTTATCGTAGCCGCGTGACTCGGAAACGTCCAGCACCCATTTTGCGATCGCGAACAGATACGGTCCCAGTGCAAAGTATCCCATGATCCACGGATCGCCGTTAAAACGTGACTTTTCCTGAAAAGACGAAAAGGGATTGTCAAACAATTCGTGTGCGATGGCGGCATACATAGTGCGGACGGACAGCTGTCCCGCAAAGGCGCGCGTATCAAACTCGCTCGAACAGTTCTCCTTCAAGAACGAGGAACAATTTCCGTTGAAAATATCCGGCACATTGCCCGTAAATACGTCCACCGCTTTCGGCAGAAAGGCGGCGTGCATACCCAGTCCGCGCGGAACAACCACATCGTTTTGCCATGTATCCCCGATGTGCAGCACTTCCTGCGCAGGCACCTTCAGCTTATCCAGCACGATGCGGAACAGATTGCCCGTATATTTAAGTTTTCTGTATTCGGAAGAGACAAACAGCTCGTCGTACCCCTCTATACCGCACTTTGCAAGCATTTCCTTCACGCATTGCGCGGAAAGATACATATCGGAAACGAGCACGATCTTTTTACCCAGCGTACGTGCCAGACAGAACAGATCTTTCCCCGATGTGCGCGCACGGATCAGCTTTTTCTCCGTACTTTCCTCTGCGCGCATCAGTGCTTCTGCATCCTCTTCGGAAAGGGAATACAGCTGCGACATTGTCCTGTAAATTTCTGCAAGGGTGACATCCTCCGCCGAGGCGTCGTATACCTTGCTCAGCTCGCGGCAGCGGCGCTCGGAAAAAAGGCGCATTTTGACAAAAGCACTTTCCTCTGCACCTTCAAAAAACGACGAAACCTCCTGCTGCACAAAATAAAAGACATCTTGAGGCACCCATACAGGCCGTCTGAGCAGCGTATCGAAAATGTCGAAGCTGATCACGGTATGCTTTTTGTCGCAGATCTGCTCTTTCAGCTGTTCATACCGCTCGTCCCAGGTCGTATTGAGAGAATTGAGATGAAATTCGTATTGCGTGCAGAATTGCGGCGCCTTTTCTCCGAAGCCGCTCAGAATAACGTCCTGCGCGCCCTTTATTTTCAGCAGTCCGCCGGAAGAAAGAATGTTGCACCAGATTCGGAAATACTTTTTGCGGAATTCCGAAAAATCTTCCTGTACTTGCGAATAAATGCCTCGTTTTTTGAGGACGTCCTCAAAAAATGAGAACACACGAATAACGTCTTTCAGATTTTTAAGTGTCTTTTCGGGCGAATGCGCCGTTCCGGTGGATGCCTCTTGGTGCCTGCAATAAAAATAGCAGTCGCTATCGACAAGCTGTACGTTTTCCGCATAAGAATACAATACGCAGGAAAAGGCGATGTCCTCCGTCATCACAAGATGCCCGTCAATGGGCGCAAAATGAGGCATACAGCGGCGGAAAAAGGCAAGATCGTACACCTTATTCCACATGACGTGCCAATAATACAGTGCCCCGCGCTGGGATAAAAATGTTTTGTAAACTTCCGTTCCTTTCAGACAGGGAACGGCTTCGGGAAGGCGGCGAGGTATATTAGAATAATGTTTCCAACCGTTTTCGTCAACCTCCACGATATTGCCCAACACAAAATCCGCTTTTTCCTGCTCTGCCCGCCAAATCATAGGGCGGTAAAAATCGCAGGAAACATAGTCGTCACTGTCCGCAAAGGCAAGCCACTTGCCGCGCGCCGCGGCTACGCCGCTCAGCCTTGCTGCAAACAGCCCCCTGTTCTTCTCATGCGAGACCACCTTTACGCGAGCATCCCGCGCCGCATATGCGGACAGGATCTCTTTACTGCCGTCCGGACTGGCATCATCCACACAGATGACTTCAATGTTTTTATAGCTTTGCCCAAGCAAACTGTCCAGGCATCGCTTCAGCCATTTTTCCGTATTGTAAACGGGAACCACAACCGAGAGAAGCGGTTCCCTGTTGTTCTTTTCCATTTGTGACCTCTCGTTTTCGTTAATAATATATTTCTTTCAAAAAATCGCGAACAGAAAGAGTCTTTCCGTTCGGATCAAGACATACCCTGAACGCTTTATACAGCTTCAGATTATATCTTTTGTTAGCATTTATCATTGTAATCGGCAACGCGGCTTGCGTTCCTGCGATTTCTAACGGCTTCGGAAAACACTGTTCCGCCTCACGATATGCACGACAAAAATCTTCTGTCCCCGCATTGAGTTCATTTATTGCGGAGGAAGAAACATTTTCCTGCTCACCGAAAACCGGCTCACATTGCCCAAATCGATCTTTCTTATATCCGATCGTTGTGGCTTTAACAGATGAAAACAGCAATTCTGTCAGAATCAGCTGATTGTCCCGTATGCGATCGTCAAGATAAAGATATCCCTTCAGATTCCCGAACGCAGTTAAGCTTTCGGACAAGGACGATTCCGAAACGCCCAACAGTGCCCCATCGCACTCCAGCAAAGGGTCTGTCTCCTTCCAAAAAGAACTCAATAGAGAAAAAATCGTGCCTCTCCAACCAAGATCTACTATCAAAATGCGTTTTTTCCCTTGTAAAAAAACAGAAGACCAGGATTGAAAAGCAGAACGGTCTCTTTCATAGATCTGAAAGATCTTTTCCCGTCGTTCCGTCAAAAATTCAAGCACACGCGGAAGTGTTTTTGTGTCAAGCAAGGTTTGTCCGGAAAGGCTTTCCGGCAATTCCTCCGCAAGAGCGGAAACCTCTGCCTGTTCCAAAGCCTGTACGACGGTAATTTTAGTCTGTTTATCCGCTTTGCTTGCAAACATTCTGTCCAGAAAAAAATTAAAGTACTTTCTGATCCCGACTTTCATGGCTGCCATGCGCGACGTACAAAGATAAATCCCCGGTACACTTCCGAAATACTTGCTGTAAATTTTATAAAAGATCTCCGCATCGCGCGCAAGAAAAACAATACAGTCATAGCCCTTGTCGCGGACAAGTTTTTCCAGCCAGCTGCAATAACCGTAAGCAAGGATCCCGCCATACACAAATCCATGTTGGTACAGAGCGCTCCGCTTTGTTTCCGACACATGAAGATGCTCGTTGACAACCGCCTCATACACAGACATTGCGAGAGAATGCTGTTCCAAAGGCCGATAAACCGAAAGTTTCTCGGCTACGGGACAAATATATTTAACCTTAAGCCCCGCTTTCTGCGCTTTGATGCAACGTTCCTTTGTCGACAGACAGCAAATACCGTTCCCGGAAAGATCGGCCGATATATCATTCCATAGTCTGTCGCACTCCCCGGCCGTATATACCTTTTCACACAAAATCCCCTTGTTCTGTAAGAGTTTTTTCCAGAACAGAGAAGGCAGCCTGCTTTCGCAATAAACAAACACCTTTTTCCCTTCGTTCTGCAAAGAGGAAATCATGGAAACATAGTAAGGGTCGGCAAAACACAGCTTTTCTTCCAGTTCCGATTCCGCATGGTAAATTGCTTCCGCATCTTTGCCGCTCCATTCGGATACAATTTTACATACGTCTGCCAAACAGGCAATCCCCTCTCCCTTTCTCCTGTCGGCCACTTCTGCCGCCATTCGGCGCATATTTTTATAATCTGCTATTCCCAGCTTTGCCCCTGCCGCATCCCACAACCAGCCGATCTGAGAAACACGACGATGAAGAAGCAATTCCGCATCGAAACAGATCATTCTCTTTTTTTTCAGAATTGAACGCAGTTTTTCATAGGCAGGATGCGACACAGTTTCTGTTTCCGGATACTTCAGATGTATCCGCGGATCATACCCGAACAGCCTGAATTTGATCGCAAGCCATATTAAATATGCCGCACTTATAATTTTAAAATTTTTGTGCAGATCCGGGTGCCGACGCTTATATCCCTCAAAATAAAATCGAACAAAATAATTGTTCCCGATTCCATTCCGGAACAGGCTGTATATTTTTTTCAAGTATCTTCTCCAAAAACGGTTTTTTCTTAGTGTGTGTGAGTCCTCGTGTATTATCCCGTCCAGATACTTTCTCTCATATGTTTTTGCTGTTAAAGCAACTTTGTTTTCTTCTCTGAAAACAAATAAGGCCGGCCTTATTTTTGCCAGACGTGTTGCATTATTTTAACATTTATCTATGTAAATTGCAAGGAATTTGCATGATACTTTCGTGTACGCAAAAAAAGAGGAGAGCATTTTGCTCTCCTCTTTTCTGCTTTGTCCGGTTTCCCGGCTTAAAAAATTATTCGATCTCAATTTTGTTTTCCTGAGGACGCGAAGGCGTTTCCTTGGGGATAAACACGGACAAAATACCGTTCTCATATTTCGCCCTGACGTCTTCCCTGTTGACATCGCCCACATAATAGCTGCGGCTGCAGGAGAAACTGCGTTCGCGATGAATGTAGTTTTCCTTCTTTCCGCCATCTTCTTTTTCCTCTTTCTTGACGGAAATGTTGAGATACCCTTCTTTCAGATCAATGTGAATGTCCTGTTTTTCCAAACCGGGCAATTCCACTTCCATCACGTACTCCTTTTCTGTTTCCTTGATATCCGTGCGCATATACTTCTGTCCGCCGTTCCTGCCAAATCCGTAAAAGGAAGGGAAGAAATCGTGCATTGCTTCATTAAAGAAATCGTAATCGGAATAACCGTTCCTTCTCGTAAGTTCATTTTTCATAACAATCAACTCCTTTTATTTTTTAGCACTTTTATTAAATAAGTGTTAGCACTCTCTTATTGAGATTGCTAACATTATACCACATTCCAAAAATTTGTCAAGTATTTTATATAAAATATTTAAAAAAATTTTTTATCGAAAACAAGCGTAAAAAAAAGGAGCGCCCGAAAAGCGCTCCCGCAAGTTTGCAAGCAAATTTATTTTGTTTCAAACATCTTAAAAAATTCGCGGACCGCAAAAGAAGGTGTGGCTCCTTTGGGGAACGCAATACCCACCGAACGCGCGGGAAGAGCGGGTTCGGTTTTGATCTCGAAGAGAGATTTATCCTCTCCCAGTTCACGGCTGACATATTCTTTTGGAACGCACGCGATGCCCACCCCGTGTTTTGCAAGGCGGATCATCAGTTCCAGGCTGCCGCACTCGATCTCGGGATGCAGATGCACACCGATAGAATGAGAAAAATTGATAATGGCTTTGCGGGTGACCGTGTTGGGATCCAGCATCAGCAAAGGATAATCGTGCATGCTTTTGAGGGGCTGGATACCTTCCGAAAGAGTTTTGTAGCTTTCGTTTGCAACAAAGGTATCGTGCAGAGGCATAATGGCACTGGAAAGAATAAAATCCTTATCGTCCACGGGAAGGTTAAGAAAGGCAATGTCACACTTGTTGTTTTTGAGAAGGTCGAGAGTATCCGTGGTGATACAGTTGATAAGATTGAGTTTGACCTGCGGATATTTTTCGTGATACGCGGCGATCTTATCGATGAGCACGTAAGAAAAAATAGTATCGGACGCACTGATGCGGATGGTGCCCGTTGCCGTTGTGTTGATCTCTTTGAGTTTGTTTTCCGCGGTGTCCAGTTCGCCGAGCGCTTTTTCCACGATGTCAAAGATCTGTTTTCCGCCCTGTTCGGAAAGTTCCATGCCGCGGTGAGTACGATTAAACAGAGGCGCACCCAGCTGCCCTTCCAGCTGTTTGATTGCCTGGGAAACCGCCGGCTGACTGATGAACAATTCGTCCGCCGCACGCGTGAGACTGCCGCATTTTGCAACCGTATAAAAGACTCTGTATAATTCGAGATTGACCATTCTTCTCTCCTTTGCGGTTATTTGCCCACGCAGAATTTTGCAAAAATCTCGTCAATGATGCGTTCGTTTGCCGTTTCGCCGCTGATCTCGCCCAGCGCCTCCCACGATTCTTTCAGGTGCACACCCAACAGATCGAGCGGAACGCTCCCGCAGACGTTTGCCGCCTCTGTCAGCGCGGCATAGGCGCGTCGCAGCGCCTCGTAGTGGCGTTCCTCGATGAGAAACTCCCCGTCCGAAGCGTATCCTTCCATACAGCGATCGAACATCAGACGGCGCAGCTTTCCTATGTTTTCGCCCGTCTTGGCAGAAACGCGGATGTCCGCGGGCGGATCGCAAACCCCTTCACCCAGATCCGTCTTATTATATACAACCAGCTTTTTCTTTTGCGAAAGGCTGTCGTAAATCTCGCGGTCTTCCGAAGAAAGGCTTTGGGACGCGTCCAGAATGAACAGGACAAGATCTGCACCTTCAATCAGATTCCTGGCTCTGGAAATACCTATGTTTTCTATCTCGTTTTCGCTTTCGCGGATGCCCGCCGTGTCGTACAGGCGGAAACGCACCCCTTCGATCTCCAAAGCGCCCTCTACCACGTCACGCGTGGTTCCCGCAAGAGAAGAAACGATGGCCTTGTCGCTGCCGAGCAGCGCATTCAAAACGGAGCTTTTCCCTGTATTCGGCTTTCCCGCAAGGACCACGGAAACGCCCTGCATGATCTTTCTGCCCGTGCGGTACGTGGATAACAGCGCCTGCATCTGAGATGCGATGGTGCGGATGCTTGTGCCGATGTCTTTGAGATCGGTGTGTTCGATGTCCTCTTCGGGAAAATCGATGTCCGCATCAATTCCTGCAAGAAGTTCGGTGATCTGTTCCTGAAAAGAGCGCGCCTGCGCAGTAAGACGCTCGCTGTACAACAAAAAACCCGCGCGCACTTCCGCCTCGCTTTCGCCGTTGATCATGTCGATCAGGCCCTCCGCGGAAGCAAGCGTCAGCTTTCCGTTGAGGAAGGCGCGGCGGGTGAACTCGCCGCGTTCCGCCATGCGGCAGCCCAGAGAAAGCGCCGTGCATAAAATCCCGCGGGCAATGCTCGTGCCGCCGTGGCAATGAAATTCCACAACATCCTCTCCCGTAAAACTGTGCGGCGCACGGAAATACACGCACAGGCCGTAATCGCTGAACGATTCCGCCTGTATTGTCCCCGCATACATCATCCGCGGCGCAAATTTACGCACGGGAACTTTTCCCGCAGGGATAAACATTTTTTCCGCAACAGCAAGGGGCGCCCCGCCGCTTAAACGGATGATCGCCACACCGCCTTTTCCTGGCGGCGTAGAAATGGCTGCAATGCAATCGCTGTTCATTTTTTTCTCCTGAATATGCAAATTATACCATACGCCGGGAAATTTGTCAATTCCCTGCCCCGCGCACAAACGGGGCGCCGGATGCGCCCCGTCATCAGAAAGCCAATTGCTCCCAAAGCGAAACAAGACTTGCCACGGTATCGCCATAACTGCGCGTTCCGCCCTGTACTCCGTTCGCTTTTAAAAACAGATCGTTGAAAAAGGAGGACAAACTGTCGATCAGTCCCTCATACTTCTCGTAATGCTCGTTCGCATTGCGGTATTCTCTCTTTACGTCCTCCGACAAAAGCGAATATACCTCCTCAAACTCCTCCTCGGGAAGAGCGTTGATCATAGACGCCGCCGCGCTCATCAATCCGCTGTAACGGATATAGTCGTTCTCCGAACGAATGCACAGGACATATGCCGCAACATTGGCTTCCCCCTCCTGAGACACGCCCTTGGCGTGCGTCATTTCATGTGCCATTGTAACGGGCAGCGTATAGGCGGGAACGTTCGTATTGATATTCGCTTCCGCATAAAAGGGAAAATAAATTCCCGTGATGCCCAGATAACTCATCAGTACCGAAAAAGCGACCGGCTTTGGATTCACTTCATAAAAAGCAAAATAAGAACTCCCCAACGCGATGAACGAATTGTTCAGTTCCTCCGCCGTCTGATAAAAAGAAAGCGACGGAACGATGTTTCCCTGCCCGTCCCGTTCCATGCTTTCGGAAAGTGCGTTGAGCTGTTCGGTATAATAGAGCGCTGCAAGGTACACCTTTTCGTCCGTGACGGCGGTTTCCTCCAATCCGAGCGCGGACTGCACGCTCGTCCGCTGATACAGAGGCGCATACAGAATACCAAACGCCAGCAAAACGCCCACGCCCGCCGCGGCAAGGCGGTACAACCAAGTCTTCAGGCGCGGATACTGCCTTTCTTTTAAAAGAATGATTGCCCCGACCACAAGCGCCGCCGCCCCGAAAATCAGGACAAACGCCGTCAGTTCGTACAGGGAAAAGGGAAACAGTGCAGAAATTTTTCCGATAACAAACCCCAGAGCGCGCGTGATGCCCCTGGCAAAAAGATATTCCGCCAGAACGGGAATCTGCGCCAGAAAGAAAACAATCACCGCGGCAACAGCTGCCAAAATCAATTTTTGCAGGCGGGTAAGCCCTTTTTTACAATACAATGTGCGCATAGTAAAAGCATAGCACGGCGCAGTGAACGCCGTGCAATCAAACTCTGAAAACAAACTAAAATGTGCTAAGACATATACCTGAAAAGGAAATACAGCCCCATGATGATTGCAATGCTCAGTACCACGACAACCGTAACTTTGAGCGGCGATACGGGAGCCTTGCCTGTCACCTTTCCGCTGAGCCCGTTGACAAAGAAATTGTACAATTTTTGGTGCCACTTGCAGTGCCCGATGTAGACGGGCAGAAGAATGTACTTATATGTAATGCCATGATACTGCGTATTTATATTGAAAGAAGAAACGACGTCGTAGGAATACCCGCTGAGGATCGCCGCCTTCAGACGGCTGCCGATCTCCCGCTTTGCTTCTTCCCAGCAATCCAGCCCCGTGCGCGTATTTTGCGTTGCGGTAAAACCGCTAAGGTATTCGGGAGTATACTCCTTGCTGTTGCCCGTTGCAAAGGGCTGCAATTTTTTCAGGTTTTTCTCTCCCAAGACGTTGCTTGCCTGTACGAGAATATCGTCAAAAAACATTTCATACTGTCCGCTGACGGGGAAGTATCTGATTTTCCGTTCCTGTACCGTTTTTCCGTTGACGCGGCGGGTAACGGTATAATATTTGCCAAGTACGGCGGAATAAAAAGAATGTGTTTGCGAATCGAAGGTAAACGCCGGCAAATACATAGCACTCATCTTTTCCGGTTTGGCGCTCTTACGGAATTTCTGAGGAGCAAACAACCGCTTGCGAAGCCATTGTTTTACAGATGCCCCCGCCTGTTTTTGCGGTACCGCAAACGGCACAACGGCGTTGGGGCGAAGGCCCGGAAGTTCGTCCGTTTCCACAATGTTTGTGGCGCCGCAAAAAGGACATATTTTGGCGATCTCCCTTTTGTCCAGCACTTCCTGCGCTCCGCAGTTTTCACAGCGGAACACATGCGACTCGTTGCCCCAGTCGCCCTTTTCTTCCAGCAGTTTTTCAAAGTCCTGCTCCTCACTGAACGAAGCAACGATCTCCTTTTTTGTACCGCAATGCTCGCAGTACAGCCCGCCGCTCTCTGCGTCGTAAACCATGTCCGCACCGCAGGCGGGACATTTTTCCACCGACGTACTTTTTTCCACTTCAGCGGGTTCTGCACCCTGTCCGTTCCATTCTTGCATACGATCACTTCCGTTTTTTTTCTATTATAAAAAAAATAATCTTTTTTGTCAAGGCTTAGAAAAAAAACGCTGTCCTTTCCTTGACAGAAGCCGCAAGATAAGCTATAATAAAAGTAATAAAAACCTATGACAAAAAAAGGTTTATATTACAATCGTCCACAGTGTAACTCTTCTTTACAAGAAAACGGCAGCAGGCAATCTGCGGCCGTTTTCCCTTTTATTTTACTTTGTAACCGGAAATGTTTTCAAAACAAATTGTGCGCTTGCCCTCTTCGATCTCGTGCACAAATCGCACCGTGCTGTCGTTGCAGGGAGTGGGGATACCGTACTTTCTGCCGTACTCGCATACCACGCCGTTGATAAAGTCGATCTCACACTTTTTGCCGGCGCGCAGATCCTGCAGCATACTGGAAATGAGTCTCGCGTGCTTTTTCATGGCGACGGGAATGAGTGCGAAGGACAGCGCCTTTTTCAGCTTTCCTTTATAATCGAACAGCTTATCGATCTTATGCCCCTGCACGGGTTCAATACAAATCCCCGCGGCTTTGGCGACGTCGATACACTCTTTCATGATCGCCTGCGCCACCCTGCGCGAACGCTTGTCCACCGAGATTTCCCCGAACGTTGCGCCCGTGACGGTGGAAAGTCCTGAAAATGCGCTGTTGATAAGCAGTTTTGACCAGCGCGCGCCGATAAAGTTCTCCTCGACCGTCACCTGACCCATACATTCGAGCAGTTCTTTCACATCCTGCAAATGATTGCCCTTTCCGTACGCGCCCAGCGAAAAAGTGAGCGCCGCCGGGTCGGAAGTAAGTTCGGAAACTCCTTTACCGCGGAAGGTGGCACCCCACGCGATGGCACAACCCAGCGTTCTGTCCTGCCCGATGATCTCGGCGATCTTGGGTTCGGGAAGCCCGTTCTGACAAGTGCAGAGCGCGCCGTCCTCTTTAAGAAAATCTTTAAGGAAGCCGACGATCTCCCCGTTCATGCGCTGTTTTGTCATCAGCAGAATAACGTCGTACTTTCCCGTCATCTCTTCGGGCAGAAGCGCGTTGACTTTCTGCGTAAAGTCTACCGTTCCGACGATGTGCGCGCCCTTTTCTTTCAGCGCCGCAATGTGTTCGCGGTTGCGGTTGATCAGATCGATGTCCCTGCCCGCCCTTGCAATGTATGCACCGAGCACCGTTCCCATGGCGCCCGCGCCGTAAATGGCACATTTCATATTTTTAATCTCCTGTTCTGTAAATTTCAGCAATACAGCACGATCAGTACGATCGCCGCCGCCTGCCAGCAAAGTCCGATGAGATTGACTGCCCAGAAATACCAATGCTTTGTCTTGTGGCGAAACAGCGTCATCCCCAGCAGTCCGCCCACGGCGCCGCCGAAAAAGGAAACGCCCAGAAGCACCTTTTCCGGAATACGCCATTTGCCCCGTTTCGCTTTGGATTTATCGGCGCCGTAAAGGACAAATGCCGCAAGAGAAATTACCGCCAACACAGCGGAAACGATTGCCAGATACACGTTTTCATCCTCCGTTTTGTAGCTTATTCATTTGTTTACCAGCGCAATTCGCGCAATACGGCGCGCACGGGCGCCCCGTCGCATCCGCCCAGTTTGAGCGGCAGTGCCAACAGTTCGTACCTGCCCTCCTTTACCCCGGAAAGTGCCAGACCTTCCAGCACGGCGACTTCCGCGGACAACAGGGCAAAATGCACGTTTTTATCCCCCACGCTTTGCGGTTCGCATCCGACGAGCAGATATTTTGCGGCAAACTTTTTTGCCGTTTCTTCGTCCAGGGGGCAGTCTCCCTTGATCAGCAGCCGCGAAGTTTGAGGAAGTGTGCGCGCCTGCGCATACGTACAGACAAGGCATTCTCCCACCAGGCGGGAAAGCTCTACCTTGTCAACCCCCTTTCCACCCTCGATGAAATGCGACGGCGCGTCCAGGTGTGTTCCGTTGTGCGCACAGAGCGCGACGTCCGTGAGATTGCATTCGTCGCCCTCTTTTATTGATCTTGCACTGCGTCGGGACGGAGCGGTGTCGCCCGGATACACGGCGCAAGTGAACAGTTCCTGTGTAATATCTATCATAAAAATTTCTCCTGTTACCATTCCAGTATATCAAACTGAAAAAAAATGTCAACCGTTCGCAAAAAAGAGCGGGAAAGGCGCTTGAAATATTTGACAGAACTTCTCTTTTTTCGTATAATTTTCAGTGCAAAGGTTCAAAGAACGCTTGCAAATACCGACCACCTGCAAAGGTCGAGGCCATACGGACAGCCGGGTCGAATGCCGATCGGCGGCACAGCCGCCTTATTGATTGAGTTAAAAGCTCAAATTTTATAAGTTGGTTACTTTATAACCGGGTGCATCCGCACAAACTTGTGAAACGGTCAATAAGCGCATGAGTATTTGCTACGAAGTTCTTTCGGCATTTTCTGCGAACGGAAAAATTATGACTTTTCAAAAGGACAAAGCGGTTTGCTTTGTCCTTTTTTTATTGCGTGTGAGGGTATCAGATGAAAAAACTGAAATTGTACGGATTCAACAACCTGACGAAATCGCTCAGCTTCAATATTTATGATATTTGCTATGCAAAGTCGCCGCAAGAGCGCATGGATTACATCTCGTACATCGACCACCAGTACAACTCCAAGCGTCTGACAGAGATCCTCACCAACCTCACCGAAATGATCGGCGCGCGCGTTCTGAACATCTCCGGTCAGGACTACGACCCGCAGGGCGCTTCCGTCACGCTGCTCATTTCCGACCTCGCCATGATCCCCGTCAAAGGAGATGCACAGGTGGCGCACCTGGACAAGAGCCATGTGACCGTACACACCTATCCCGAATACCACCCCGAAACCTCGCTTGCCACTTTCCGCGTGGACATCGACGTCGCCACTTGCGGCACCATCACCCCACTTTCCACGCTGGATTACCTGATCGGCTCCTTTGATTCGGACATCATCACCATGGATTACCGCGTACGCGGATTCACGCGCAGCATGGACGGCAGAAAGATCTTCAATGACCTGAAGATCAATTCCATCCAGAACTTTATTTCCGACGCCACCCTGCAAAAATACGACGCCATCGACGTAAACGTCTATTCCGCCAATATCTTTCACACAAAGATGCTGCTAAGAGAGATCGATCTGAAAAATTATCTGTTCAACCAGAACCCGGAAGATCTGCCCTCCTCCAAAAAGCAGGAGATCATCGACAATTTGCGCAGGGAAATGATAGAGATCTTCAACGGAAGAAACATTTATTGAAGGAGCGGACATGGATCTGAAAGCACAAGAGCGCGCCCCCATCTACGAGGCGCTGGATAAATTCGGAAAAATGCGAGTCGTCCCCTTTGACGTGCCGGGACACAAACGCGGCCGCGGAAACCCGGAACTTGTAAAACTTCTGGGCGAAAAGTGCGTAAGCATGGACGTAAATTCCATGAAACCGCTGGACAACCTCTGCCACCCCGTGTCCGTCATCCGCGACGCCGAAAAGCTGGCGGCAGATGCCTTCGGCGCCGATCACGCTTTTCTCATGGTGGGAGGAACCACGTCCGCCGTACAGAGCATGGTGATGTCCGCCGTGCAGGCGGGGCAGAAGATCATTCTTCCCCGCAACGTTCACCGCAGCGTGATGGGCGCACTGGTGCTGTGCGGCGCCGTCCCCGTCTACGTCAACCCAGAATGCGACGCAAAGCTGGGCATCCCGCTCGGCATGAGCCTTTCTCAGCTGAAACGCACCATCGAATGCACTCCCGACGCCAAAGCGATCCTCGTCAACAATCCCACATACTACGGGATCTGCAGCGACCTGCGCTCCATCGTAAAACTTGCACATGAACACAATATGCTGGTGCTCGTGGACGAGGCGCACGGGACGCACCTGTATTTCGGGGAAGATCTTCCCGTTTCCGCCATGGCGGCAGGCGCGGATATGGCGGCGGTTTCCATGCACAAATCGGGCGGGAGCCTGACGCAGAGTTCCCTGCTCCTCACAGGGCCGCGCGTCAACGCAGATCACGTGCGGCAGATCATCAATCTGACGCAGACCACCAGCGCCAGCTACCTGCTCCTCTCCTCTCTCGACATTTCCAGGCGCAACCTCGCCCTGCGCGGCAAGGAATCGTTTGCCGCCGTGTGTGAGCTTGCCGATTATGCCCGCGGAGAGATCAACGACCTCGGAGGTTGGTACGCGTATTCCAAAGAGCTCATCAACGGGGACAGCATTTTCGATTTCGACCGCACAAAACTTTCCGTGTACACGCTGGACATGGGACTGGCAGGCATAGAAGTGTACGATCTTTTGCGCGACGAATACGACATTCAGATCGAGTTCGGCGATCTGGGAAACATTCTCGCCTACCTCTCCATCGGGGACAGAAAACGGGACGTGGAACGGCTGGTAAGTTCGCTCAGCGAGATCGGCAGGCTGTATGCCAAAGACCGCACGGGCATGATGGAAAACGAATACATTCCCCCCGTCGTGGCGGTAACGCCGCAATACGCTTTCTATGCGCCTAAAAGATCGCTGCCCATTGCGGAAACGGCGGGATATGTCTGCAGTGAATTTGTCATGTGCTATCCGCCCGGCATTCCCATCCTTGCCCCCGGCGAACGCGTGACGACCAAAATTCTGGAATACATTGCCTATGCAAAAGAAAAGGGCTGTCAGCTGACAGGCCCCGAAGATGCCGCCATCGAACGGCTGAACGTGCTTGTGGAGTAAACTATGGAATTCTGGTTTTCCGAAAAACATACAAAAGACGTCAAACTGAGCATCCGCGTGGACAAGCAGGTGTACAGCGGAAAGAGCGATTACCAGCGCATCGATATTTTCGATACGCCCGCTTTCGGGCGCATCCTCGTGCTGGACGGGTTTCTCATGCTCACGGAAAAAGATGAGTTTATCTACCATGAGATGATCACGCACGTTCCCATGGCGGTGCATCCCAACGTGAAAGACGTACTCGTCATCGGCGCAGGCGACGGCGGCGTGGTGCGGGAATTGTGCCGCTATCCCGAAATCGAGCGCATCGACCTTGTGGAGATCGATGAAGAGGTGATCGAAGCGAGCAAAAAATACCTGCCCTTTACCGCCTGCGAACTGGAAAACGAGCGCGTGAACATCTTTATCCAGGACGGACTGAAATTTATCCGCCGCAAAAAGGACGAGTACGACCTGATCATCGTGGATTCCACCGATCCTTTCGGGCCGGGCGAAGGGCTTTTTTCCCGCGAATTTTACGGAAGCTGTTTTAAGGCCCTGCATGAGGACGGCATTATGGTCAATCAGCACGAGAGTCCCTTCTACGAACAGGACGCCATCGCCATGCAGCGCGCACACAAGCGGATCATCGAATCCTTTCCCTTTTCGCGCATTTACCAGGCGCACATCCCCACCTACCCTTCGGGGCACTGGCTGTTCGGATTTTCCACAAAAAAATACCATCCCCTGCGCGATCTGAACGAGGCGCGCTGGAACGCAAGAAAACTTGAAACAAAATACTATACGACGACGCTGCACCGCGGAGCATTTTACCTGCCCGCTTACGTCGAGGAGATGCTGAAAGATGTTGAAAAAGAACGTTGAAACCTTTATGGGCTGCGACGCCGACTATCGCGACGCGGACGTCGTACTGTTCGGCGCGCCCTACGACTGTACCACTTCCTTCCGCCCCGGCACGAGATTCGCCTCCGCCGCGATCCGCAGGGAATCGTACGGACTGGAACTGTATTCCCCCTATCAGGACAGAGAACTGAGCGAGTTTTGCGTATTTGACAGCGGCGATCTGGAATTGCAGTTCGGCGATCCGCGCTCCGCGCTTTCCGACATCGAAAAGAGGTCAAAAACTATCCTTACGGACGGTAAACTTCCCTTTCTTCTCGGCGGGGAGCACCTGGTCACCTTGGGAAGCGTACGCGCGGCGGTGAAAAAATACCCCGATCTGCACATCCTGCACTTTGACGCGCACGCCGACCTGCGCGACGAATACCTGGGAGCAAAGCTCTCCCACGCCTGCGTTCTGCGGCGGTGCCACGAACTTGTCGGCGACGGAAAAATTTATCAGTACGGCATCCGATCGGGGGACAAGAGCGAGTTTGTCTGGGGAAAAGATCACGTATTTACCCATAAATTTGATCTGGAAGGGCTGGACGAAACGCTTTGCGACCTTGCGGGAAAACCCGTGTATCTTACCGTCGATCTGGACGTGCTGGATCCTTCCGTCTTTCCCGGAACGGGCACGCCCGAACCGGGCGGCGTCGGCTTCGACGCGCTCCGCGCGGCGCTGACAAAGGCTTGTTCGCTCAACGTGGTTGCGGCGGACGTAAACGAACTCTCGCCCCACTACGATACAAGCGGCGCCTCCACGGCGGTCGCCTGCAAGATCGTACGCGAAATGCTTATTTCACTCGGCGCAAACAGGCGCAGTTAAAAAATAAAATCGGAGGAACCTTTTTATGGGAAAAGCTCTTATCATCGGCTGCGGCGGCGTTGCTTCCGTCGCCATTCACAAATGCTGCCAGAACAGCAAGGCATTTTCGGAAATCATGATCGCAAGCCGCACCAAATCCAAGTGCGACGCTCTCATAGACAAATTACAGCCCACCACTTCCACCAAGATCTCCACTGCTCAGGTCAATGCGGATAACGTGGACGAACTTGTCGCCCTCATCGAAAAATTCCGCCCGGACGTGGTGCTCAACGTCGCCTTACCCTACCAGGATCTCACTATCATGGACGCCTGCCTGAAAACCAAAGTACATTACGTTGACACCGCCAACTACGAACCCGAGGACACCGCCAAATTTGAATACAAATGGCAGTGGGCATATCGCGAAAAATTCAAAGAAGCGGGCATCTGCGCCCTGCTGGGCAGCGGATTCGACCCCGGCGTGACGGGCGTATTTACCGCCTATGCGCTTAAACATCACTTTGATGAGATCAATTACATAGACATTCTCGACTGCAACGGCGGCGATCACGGCTACCCCTTCGCCACCAACTTCAACCCCGAGATCAACATTCGCGAAGTGTCCGCCAACGGCTCCTACTGGGAAAACGGCCATTGGGTGGAAACCAAACCCATGGAAATCAAGCGCGAATACGACTTTAAGGGCGTCGGCAAAAAGGATATGTACCTGCTGCACCACGAAGAGATCGAAAGCCTTGCGCTCAATGTTCCCGGCATCAAGCGCATCCGCTTTTTCATGACCTTCGGTCAGAGCTATCTCACCCATCTCAAATGTCTGGAAAACGTCGGCATGACTTCCATCAAACCCATCCTTTACGAAGGCAAAGAGATCGTGCCCCTGCAGTTTTTGAAAGCCGTCCTGCCCGATCCCGCTTCCCTCGGCCCGCGCACGGTAGGCAAGACCAACATCGGCTGCATTTTCCGCGGAAAGAAAGACGGCAAGGAAAAGACCTACTATCTCTATAACATCTGCGATCATCAGGAATGCTACAAAGAAGTAGGTTCGCAGGCGATCTCCTACACCACGGGCGTACCCGCAATGATCGGCACCCAGCTGGTGATGGACGGAACGTGGACAAAACCCGGCGTATTCAACATCGAGGAGTTCGACCCCGATCCTTTTATGGAAGCGCTCAACAAATGGGGACTGCCCTGGGAAGAAGATTTCTCGCCCGTGCTCGTTGACTGATGAATACCCCTTATTTTCTCATCGACGAAGAAAAATTAGAACAAAACCTGCTCTTGCTCCGCTCCGTGGCAGATCGCACGGGATGTAAAATTCTGTTGGCGCAGAAAGCGTATTCCGTGTACCAGACGTATCCCCTTATTTCCAAATATCTGGACGGCAGCACGGCGAGCGGCATTTACGAGGCGCAGCTGGGCAGAGAAGAATTCGGAAAAGAAGTTCATGCCTTTTCTCCCGCCTTCCGCGACGAGGACGTAAAACAGCTCGTCTGTCTGTGCGACCACATTGTGTTCAATACTCCCGCCCAGGTAAAAAAATACGCCCCTCTCTGCAAAGAAAAAGGCGTTTCCGCAGGATTGCGCATCAACCCGGAGTACTCTACGCAACAAGGGCACGCTATTTACGATCCCTGTGCGCCCGGCTCGCGGCTGGGTACGACACTTGCAAACTTTGACGAGGGGATCCTGCCCCTTTTGGACGGACTGCACTTTCACACTCTCTGTGAGCAGAACAGCGACGATTTAGAAGTAACGGTGCGCGCTTTTTGCGACAAATTCGGCAAATACCTGCCCCGCATGAAGTGGCTGAACCTGGGCGGCGGACACCACATCACCCGCGCCGATTACGATATAGAGCGGCTGGTGCGCATTGTCTGCGAACTGAAAGAAAAGTACGGCGTACAGGTTTACCTTGAGCCCGGAGAAGCGGTTGTGCTCAACGCAGGTACACTGCACGCGCGCGTACTGGAAACCATGCACAACGGCTTGAACATTGCCGTTTTGGATGTTTCTGCCGCCTGTCATATGCCCGACGTTCTGGAAATGCCCTACCGCCCGCCCCTTTTCGGGAGCGGCGAAGCGGGCGAAAAAGCGTATACCTACCGCCTTGCAGGCCCCACCTGCCTTGCGGGCGACGTAATAGGAGATTATTCCTTCGACGAGCCTTTAAAAGAAGGGGACGAACTCGTGTTCGGGGACATGGCATTATACACCATGGTCAAGACAAACACTTTCAACGGAATGCCCCTGCCCGCCATACGGTATCGGCGCAAGGACGGCACCGTCCTCACCTTGAAGGAGTTCTCCTTCGAGGATTTTAAAAGCAGGCTGTAAAAATCTGTCGCTTTGCGGCAAAAAATAATCATCCACGTGCATAGCACGTGGTTTTTATTTTTCGGGCATAGCCCTTGTTCACTGGCGTAACGCAAATGCGTTTTTTAGTTGGCCTGCCAGCCATGCATTGGTTACTTGCCA
>CASFBD010000007.1 GCA_949292885.1 uncultured Bacillota bacterium | reverse complement strand
CCCGTGTATGCGGACAAATACCTGAAAAAGGCGTTCCGCATGGGCGAGCTGCGCAATCCGGAGCTGCTCAAAAAGCGCCTGCCCGACATCGTGGACTGGAAAAACCTGACCGTCGTCAACGCATACGGCGCGGAACCGGTGAGCGTGGAGGGCATGCTCGATTATTTCCGCACCTACGGCGCGCCGCTCAAAGAGTATATCTGCGACGTCGGCCTCTACCTCAACGAGGCGCACAAGGCGGGCAAAAAGATCATGCTCGAGGCGCAGCTCGGCGCCCTGCGCGACATAGATTACGGCATTTACCCGTATACCTCTTCTTCCAACAACATTGCCGCCTACGGCCCCATCGGCGCGGGCGTGCCCAACCTCAAGCTGGATAAGACGATCGGCATCATGAAGGCGTACTCCACCTGCGTGGGCGAAGGCCCCTTCACCGCCGAATATTTCGGCGACAAGGCGGAAAAGCTGCGCAAGGCGGGCGGGGAATACGGCGCCGCCACGGGCAGGCCGCGCAGGGTGGGCCCGTTCGACGTGGTCGCGTCCAAGTACGGCATCCGCTGCCAGGGCGCGGACGAGATCGCGCTCACAAAGCTGGACATCCTTTCCGGCCACGACGAGCTGGAGATCTGCACGGGATACGAGCTCAACGGCAAAGTCATTACGGAATTTCCTTTCCCCGACGTGCTGGACGAGTGCAAACCTGTGTTTGAAAAGATCAAGGGCTGGAACTGCGACATCTCCAAGTGCCGCAAAAAGGAAGACCTGCCCAAAGAAGCGCTCGATTACATTCATTACATCGAACGCGCCTGCGAATGCAAGATCCGTTACGTGTCCGTCGGGGCGGAGCGCGACGCTTATATCGAAATGTAACTTCACGGCATAGTGAAAAATGGTGCCGTGATGGCTTGCCGTGCAAAAAACGGCAGATCACGGTACCGCAGACCTCCGTTTGCGGAATACCGCGGACGGAGGTTTTTTTATGAAACGTATTTACGTCAACGAAAAATGGTGCCTCGGCTGTCACCGCTGTGAATACGAGTGCGCCTTTGCAAATTCTCATCTTACCGATATGGTCAAGGCGCTCAAAGGCAAGGCCATTTATCCCAAGATCCGCGTGGAAGACGGCGGCGACGTGCATTTTGCCGTCAACTGCCGCCACTGTACAGAGGCGGTGTGCGTCCGTTCGTGCATTGCGGGGGCGCTTTCCTTTCAGGACGGCATGGTCGTTATTGATCAGAATAAGTGCGTCGGGTGCCTTACCTGCGTGCTCGTCTGTCCGTTCGGCGCCATCATGCCCGCGCCCGAAGTGGGCGTGGCGCAGAAGTGTATGCTCTGCACGGACAATCTCACCGGCGAACCCAACTGCGTGAAAAACTGCATCAACAACGCCATCGTGTACGAGGAGAGAGATTGACATGGAATACGTTATCATCGGAAATTCCACGGCGGGCATCGCCGCCGCGGAGAGCATCCGCAAACTGGACGCGTCGGGAAAGGTCACAATTCTTTCGGACGAACCGTTTCATACCTACGGCAGGCCGCTCATATCCTATTATTTATTGGGAAAGACGGATGCAGAGCACATGAACTATCGTCCGGCGGATTTTTACCAAAAAAACAACATACGTACCCTGTTTTCCGTGCGCGCCGAGCGCATCGACGCGGTAAAAAAGCAGGTCGTCTTGCAGGACGGAAAAAAGCTGAAATACGATAAACTCCTCGTCGCAACGGGCAGCAGACCCTTTGTTCCGCCTATGGAGGGGCTGGAAAAAAACGAGTATTTTACTTTCATGACATATGCGGATGCGCTCGCTCTCAAAAAACAGCTCTCCCCCGAAAAGAAAGTACTCATCATCGGCGCGGGGCTGATAGGCTTGAAATGCCTGGAAGGCATTGCGGACAGGGTGGGAAAAGTGAGCGTTGTGGACATGGCTCCGCACGTACTTCCCAGCATTCTTGACGAGTACGGCGCTTTTCTTGTGCAGAAACAGCTGGAAAAACACGGCGCACAGTTTTATCTTTCCGACAGCGTGGCAAGTTTTGAAAAGGGCATGGCGAACCTCAAAAGCGGCGCGCGCATTCCCTTCGATATCCTTGTTGTTGCGGCAGGCGTGCGGCCCAACGTCGAACTGGTCAGGGATGCAGGCGGCAAGGTCGGCAGGGGGATCCTAACCGACGACAGACAGGAGACTTCTCTTAAAGACGTTTACGCCGCAGGCGATTGCACGGAGAGTTATGACATTACCTGCAATCAAAGCCGCATTCTGGCTCTCCTTCCCAACGCGCAGTTTCAGGGCGCGTGCGCGGGAACAAATATGGCAGGCGGAGAGGCGCATTTCACCAACGCCGTTCCCATGAACGCCATCGGATTTTTCGGTTCGCACGTCCTCACGGCAGGTTCTTATTTTGGGGATACGTATGAGGAAAAACGGGGCGAAACGTACAAAAAACTCTTCTTTGACGGGGAAAAGCTCAACGGATTTATTCTTGTCGATCTGCCCGAACGCGCAGGTATATACACATCTCTTCTGCGCGGCAAGATCTCCCTTTCGGAAGTGGACTTTGAAGCGCTGAAAAGGGATCCCGGTCTGATCGCGTTTTCCGCGGCGTACCGTGCGGAAAAACTGGCAAGGAGGGTATGAACATGGACATCGATGCAAGGGAACTTCATTTTTCCGAGCTCAACAAGCGGGTTCGGGACTGTGAGGCTGAACATATCCACATTGAAAACTGCAACGGTCAGCGGTATATCGCCAGCGGTCTTTCGGGAAAAACGCTGGAAATTGACGGTACGCCGGGCAATGCTCTGGGCTCGTACCTGAACGGATGCAACGTCGTTGTTCGCGGCAACGTGCAGGAGGCGACGGGAGATACCATGAACGGCGGAGAGATCGTCGTGTACGGCAGTGCCGGTGACGCGACGGGTTACGCAATGCGCGGCGGAAAAATTTTTGTACGCGGAGACGCGGGGTACCGTTGCGGCATCCATATGAAGGCCTATAAGGAGAATAAGCCCGCCATCGTCATCGGCGGCAGGGCGGGGAGCTTTCTCGGGGAGTACCAGGCGGGCGGGATCATCGTCGTGCTGGGAGAAGCGGAGGAGGGCAAACCCGTCATCGGCAATTTCTGCGGTACGGGGATGCACGGCGGAGAGATCTATCTGCGCTGTAACAGTCTGCCTTCCCGCCTTCCCGCACAGGTCAGGGCGGAACATCTTGATTGTTTGCCTGACGGAGAAGCGGCGGAACTGGTGCGCGAATGGTGTAAAAAATTCGGAAAGGACAGCGCAAAATTTTTGTGCGCATCCTATTATCGGCTCACGCCGGACAGCGAAAATCCTTACAGGCAGATGTACACGGAAAACTAAAAAGCGGAGCACAAGGAGGTGCTTTCCATGAAAATACTGGTTTGCAGCGATGTACCCTCGGCGGCGCACAAGATCGCAAGTATTCTGGAAGAGAAGGGATACGGTGTGAAAACGGAATGCGACCCTGCTGCGGCGCGCAACGGATGCGGCGGCTTTGATGCCGCCGTTCTCGTGCTGTCCGAAATTTCCGTGTGGGAACAGGCAGTTCGCTATTTTTCGCTGGAAACCTCGCTGGGGTTGCTTGCCCTCCTGAAAGAAAGCGCGCGGGAGGAAGGGGAACTTGCCTTTGCGGGACTGGGGATCCCTGTTCTGCCTCTCAATGCGGGGAGTAAAACATTTTTGTTTGCCCTTGAATTTGCCGCAAAGTCCAACGAGCGCCTGCGTTCCATCCGTGACGAAAACGTTCGGCTGAAAGAATCCATCGACGATCTGAAACTTGTCGATCGTGCAAAATGTGCACTCATCCAGTACCTGAATATGACGGAATCGGACGCACATCGCTTTATCGAAAAGCAGGCGATGAACAAGCGTCTTTCCAAGCGGGAGATCGCTCTGCAGGTTCTCAGCGCTTACGAAAGCTGAGTTTATAAAACAGGAGAACGTATGCTTAAAAAGTTTACAAAAATGCACGGAGCGGGCAACGATTACATCTATTTTGATTGCCTCGACGAAGATCTTCCAAATGCGTCGGAACTGGCGGTGCGCCTGTCGGACAGGCACAAGGGGATCGGGGGCGACGGGATCGTGCTGATCTGTCCAAGTAAAATTGCGGACGCGAAAATGCGGATGTTCAACGCGGACGGGAGCGAGGGAAATATGTGCGGCAACGCCATCCGTTGTGTGGGGAAATATCTGTACGACAACGGTATCGTGAAAAAGCGCGATCTTTCCATTGAAACGAAGAGCGGGATCAAACGGCTCTTTTTGTATGTAGCGGACGGCAAAGCGGAACGCGTGCGTGTGGACATGGGCGCGGCGGAGTTTTCGCCGGAACGCATTCCCGTGCGTTTTCCGGAAAAGATCGTTGGAAGGCGCATGAAAGTGGCAGGCGGAGAATACGAGATCACCTGTGTTTCCATGGGCAACCCGCATTGCGTGCTCTTTCTTTCTCCAGAGGGACTGGATCTGGAAAAGATCGGGCCGAAGTTTGAAAACGATCCGCTTTTTCCCGAGCGGGTCAATACGGAATTTATAGAAAAGATGGGCGAAAATGCCTTGAAAATGCGCGTATGGGAGCGCGGCAGCGGAGAAACGATGGCTTGCGGAACGGGAGCGTGCGCGGCGGCGGCCGCCGCCTGCGCCTGCGGCGTGTGTGAATACGGCAGGGACATCCTTGTCCGACTGCGCGGGGGAGACCTTGTCATCAATGTTTCCGATACGGTGACGATGACGGGCGAGGCGGTAACTGTCTTTACGGGTGAGATCGAATTGTAAAAAGAGGTAAGACTATGAAATATATTTTTGTGACGGGCGGCGTTGTTTCAGGGCTTGGAAAAGGGATCACGGCGGCCAGCCTGGGCAGGTTGCTTAAATCGCGCGGGTATAAAGTTGCTTCGCAAAAGCTCGATCCTTATATCAACATCGATCCGGGCACGATGAGCCCGTACCAGCACGGCGAAGTGTTTGTAACGGATGACGGCGCGGAAACAGACCTCGATCTGGGGCATTACGAACGCTTTATCGACGAAAATCTGAACAAGTTTTCTAACCTCACCACGGGGAAAGTGTACTGGAATGTCCTCAATAAGGAACGCAACGGCGAGTATCTCGGACAGACGGTACAGGTGATCCCGCATATCACCGGCGAGATCAAATCCTTTATTTACAACGTCGGCGCGCAGAGCAACGCGGACATTGTCATCACAGAAATCGGCGGTACCATCGGCGACATCGAAAGCCAGCCGTTTATCGAAGCCATCCGCCAGGTCAGTATGGAAGCGGGCAGGGGAAACTGTTGTTTTATCCACGTCACCCTCGTCCCGTATATTTCCGGTTCCTGTGAGTTCAAATCCAAACCCACCCAGCATTCGGTCAAAGAATTGCAGGGCATGGGCATCGCTCCGGACATTATTGTTGCGCGTGTGGATGCACCCCTTCCCGAGGACATCAAGCGCAAGATCGCCATGTTCTGTAATGTCGGCAGCGATTGCGTCATTGAAAACCGCACACTGCCCCTCCTGTACCAGGCACCCGTTATGCTGGAAAAGGAAAATCTTTCCTCCATCGTGTGCAGGATCTTAGGTCTTTCCGAAAACAACATCGATCTTTCCGACTGGACGGAAATGCTCAGACGTGCGGAAAACTGTGAAGATACGGTGCGCATCGCCCTGTGCGGAAAATACGTGCAGCTGCACGACGCATATCTCTCCGTTGCGGAAGCGCTTGCCCATGCGGGTTTTGAAAATTCCGCAAAGGTGGAAATCGAATGGGTGGACAGCGAAGTTCTCAATGACGAAAATACCGCGCGCATTCTGGACGGAGTGGACGGTGTGCTCGTCCCGGGCGGATTCGGCGGGCGAGGCGTGGAGGGCAAGATCAGCGCCGTGCGCTATGCAAGAGAACATCACATCCCGTTTTTGGGGATCTGTCTCGGAATGCAGGTTGCTGTCATTGAGTTTGCCCGTAACGTTCTGGGATACGAGGATGCCAATTCTTCCGAGTTTGACCCTGAAGGGGGGCATTCCGTCATCGACATTATGCCCGATCAGCTGGGAGTGAAAATGGGCGGTACCATGCGCCTGGGGGCGTACCCTTGCGAAGTGAAAAAGGGCAGTAAAATGCACTCTGCCTACGGCAAAGAGAGTATTTCCGAGCGCCACCGCCATCGTTTCGAGTTTAACAACGATTTTCGTGAAGAGATGGAAAAAAAGGGCTTGAATATCTGCGGCACCTCTCCGGACGGCCGACTCGTCGAGGCGGTGGAACTTCCGGGAGAAGATTTTTTTGTGGGTGTCCAGTTCCATCCCGAGTTCAAATCCAGGCCGAACGCGGCGCACCCGCTTTTCCGCGAATTTGTTGCCGCGGCGCGGCGCTATAACAAAAAACGGGGCAACGTATAATCGTTTTCCCGACGAAGGAGCCGAAAAATGAAACTCAATCAAAACTATCTGCGGTTGGAGGAAAGCTATCTTTTTTCCACCGTTGCGCATAAAGTTTCCGCCTTTTCGGCGGCGCATCCGCAGTGCAAAGTTCTGCGCATGGGCATCGGCGACGTCACGTTGCCCCTGGCGCCCGCCGTCATTGAAGCCATGCACACGGCGGTTTCGGAAATGGGGGAAAAAAGCACTTTCCGCGGCTATGGCCCCGAGCAGGGTTACGATTTTCTGCGCGAGAGCATCCGTTCGTATTATTCGCGTCGCGGTGTTGCATTGGATACGGACGAAATTTTTATTTCCGACGGGGCAAAGAGCGACCTTGGCAACATTCTGGATATTTTCGATACGGACAACACCGTTCTTGTACCCGATCCCGTTTATCCAGTGTATGTGGATACAAACGTGATGGCGGGCAGAAAAATTTTGTTTTCGGACGCCAATGCGTCCAATGCGTTCCTTCCAATGCCGGACGAAAAGGTGCAGGCGGACATCATTTATCTGTGTTCTCCCAACAACCCTACGGGCGCGGCATATTCGGTGCATCAGCTGAAGGCGTGGGTGGACTATGCGCGCGCACGGGGTGCGGTGATCCTGTACGATGCCGCGTACGAGTGTTTTGTTTCGGAACAGGGGCTTGCGCGCAGCATTTTCGAGGTGGAGGGCGCCAAGGAGTGCGCCATTGAATTTTGTTCTTTTTCCAAGACGGCAGGCTTTACAGGGACGCGCTGCGGTTATACCGTTGTGCCGAAATCCCTGCGTTTTGGCGGGATCTCCTGCAACAAACTGTGGCTTCGTCGCCAGACGACAAAGTTCAACGGGGTGCCGTACATCGTGCAACGAGGCGCGGCGGCGGTGTTCACGGAGGAAGGGGAAAGGCAGATCGCAGAAAATCTTGCCGTTTACCGCCGAAATGCAAAGTTGATCTCCGATTGTCTGGAAGGGCTGAATATTTGGTTCACGGGCGGAAAAAACTCTCCTTATATCTGGTTCAGATGCCCGGATTGCGACGACAGCTGGCAGTTTTTCGACAGGCTTTTAGAAGGCGCGGGCATTGTGGGTACGCCGGGGTGCGGATTCGGCAAAAACGGCCAGGGGTATTTCCGTCTTACCGCGTTTGCAAGCGAGGAAACCACGCGGGAAGCTGTCTGCCGCTTGCACACATTTTTAGGGAAAAAAATGATCTGAAAACTGCGGTACGGAAGGTACCGCGGTTTTTTTTAAAAAAAAGAATTGCGTTTTTCTCATAAAAAAGATATACTGTAACCTGAAACAGCAAAACAGACAGGAGCATGGAATGGAAAAACTTTATTTCGGTGCCGCTTATGATATAGAGAACGCGCCGCACGACAGACTGGAAAAGGATGCGGAAATGATGGTGCACGCGGGCATCAACGTCGTCCGAGTATGCGGCTTAGCATGGAATATTCTCGAACCGCGGGACGGGGAATTTGATTTTTCCCGGATAGACAGATTCCTGCTCGCGATGAAACAGGCAGGCATCGGTGTCGTTGCTGAAATGACGTTCGGCTCCGTTCCTGCATGGATGGCAAAAAAATATCCTTGCTGCGTTCTTTCGGAAAAAGACAGCTTGCAGGGGAAATGTACATACAAGGCAAACGTGACGGACAAAAACTATCTTTTTTGCCGGGAGCGTATGGTTCGTGCGCTGACGGAGCACGTCAGGACGCATCCTGCCGTTTTAGGGTATTCTGTCTGTACCGATAGGGAAAAATACGGTGTGGAAGACGCGCAGGCTCGCCGCTTGTTTGCCGCACACCTGAAAGAGAAATACGAGGACATCCGTTCTTTGAACAAGGCGTTTGGACAATGCTTCACGGACTGGGGAGAAGTTTGCGACGGTTGGTGCGTACATAGCGACTGTTTTGAATTTGCGTATCGGAGATTTTGCGGCGCGCTCGTTTCCGATTTCTTTGTGCGTACGGCGGCGCTCGTGCGGCAATACGCCCGCGCAGATCAGTTTGTCATCTGTAACGCCGGGGAAAAAGAGCTTTTTTCGGGAGGGAATGCACTGTTGCAGTACACGGATGCGGTCGGCGTGCGCATTTATCACCCTTCACAGGATTTGCTCACGGGGGCGGAGATCGCTTTTTGCGGAGATTTGGCGCGCTGTCTGAAAGGGGGAAATTATTGTGTTGCGGAAACGCAGGCGCAGGGATTTCCCGAAGAAACGCCGTACGGCGGACAGTTGCGGCTCCAGGCATTTTCGCATCTTGCGAGCGGAGCAGGAATGGTGATGTATTCCTCCTGGCATTCTGCACACACGTCTGCGCAGAGCCGCAGAAAGGGGGTTTTGGGCTACGATTTTTCCGAAAACGAAACATACAGGGAAGCGGTGACGGTCGGACGCTCCTTCCGTCAGTTGCAGGCAAGGCTTGCGCGAATGAAAAAAAACAACAGCGTTGCCCTGCTTTATTCCGATCTTTCGGAGGATGTTTCCGGGATCGGATACACCCAAGCGGTGAGGCGGTTTTATGAGGCGCTTTACGAATATAACTTTGAATGTGATGTGGTGTCCGAGTCTTCCGATCTTTCGCAATATAAGGTGGTCCTGGCGCCCGTGCTGTATTGTGCGGGCGAGACTCTCATCAAAAAACTGCGCGATTTTGTTGCGGGCGGCGGTACATTGATCAGTTCATTCAGAAGTTTTTTTGCGGACGAAAACGGCAAGGTGTATGCCGATGCTCAACCGCACGGAATGACGGACGTTTTCGGGATGACATACGATTGTACGGCTTTGGCAAAGAATGTTTCTCTTTCCGGCTCGCAAGGGATCTGCGCCTGTGCAGAAGGGTATATGGAGTGCTTGCGTCTGCACGGCGGCGCGCAGATTTTGGGGTACGTACACGAAAATTGGGGACAATATGCGGCGGCAACGGTCAATTTTTACGGAAAAGGCAAAGCGTATTATTTCGGATGCCTGTTTGAAAGATCTGTCCTGTCCGAACTTTTGCAGGCGATCCTGCGCGAGGAGGGAGTGTTTCCCTCGGCGGAGGAAAAGTTCCCCGTCATAGTGCGCAGCGGTATGGGCAGGTTGGGGAAAAAGCTGCTGTATGTGTTCAATTACTCTCCTTTTGCCCGCACGGTCACATTGCCTGCGGGGAAATATACCGATTTGCTGTCTAACAGACAGGGAACGGGTACGTTCGGGCTGGAAAAATGGGGAGTTGCCATTTTGGAAAAAGATTGAGGCCTGTTCTGATGCGGCGCCGCACATTGTGCTCGCGCCGCATCCTTTTTTGAAATAAAATTTACTTTTTTAAGCACAAAGATTTGAAAAAAGGAGCTCCTACATTTTTGTCCTGAATTAGGGTTGTAAAAAAATTTTGCCAAGAAAATTTTTATAAACGAGGGTCAAAATGCGGATTTTAGGGAAGAACGCGCAATTTTTTAAATAAAATCCTTTGTTTTTTGTATGTAAAGAAATTTTTATAAATCCGAAAGTCGCTTCATATTTCTTGATTTTTAGGAAAGTGTATGCTATGATAAAATCCTGTCACAGAAAAATCGAAGGATTTGAAAAGAAGGGCGGCGGGGAAAAGACCAGCGCTTTTCTGTTAAAATAGTTTTTCAGACTGTTGCGGAATCGGTCTGAACGGGGGTATAGAAATGAAAGTTGTAACACTTGGAGAGATCATGTTGCGCCTTACATCGCCGGGATACGGGCGTTTTGTGCAGGCGCAGTCGTTTGAAGTAAATTACGGCGGTGCGGAAGCAAATGTCGCCGCGGCTCTGGCGGTATGGGGGGAGGAATCCTTTTTTGTCAGCAAAGTTCCCGCGCACGAGATAGGACAGGCGGTCGTCAATACGTTGCGTTCCATGGGGGTGAATACGAATTTTGTGCTTCGCGGCGGGGAACGTCTCGGCACCTATTACGTAGAGCGAGGTGCGGATATCCGTTCGTCCAAGGTCATTTATGACAGAAAAAATTCAGCTTTTTCTCTTTCAGAAGCAGAGGAGTATGATTGGGAAAAGATCTTCGCGGGGGCAGACTGGTTCCATTTGACAGGCATTACTCCCGCGCTCGGGCAGGAATCGGAGCATCTTGCCGCCGCGGCGTGCCGTGAGGCGAAAAAACGCGGGATTCCCGTTTCCCTCGACGTAAATTATCGCAGCAAACTGTGGGGGGCGGATCGAGCAAAAGGCGCGCTGGAAAAATTGCTTGCTGATACGGACGTGTGTATTGTCAATGAAAACCAGGCGCAGGAACTGTTCGGCGTGTCGGGGGAAAGGGCGATGCAGGAATTTGCGGAAAAGTATTCTCTCCGCTACGTCGCCTTTACGTACCGCCGCACGGAAGACGCGCTGCACAACAGAATCTGGAGCACGCTGTATTCGGACGGGAAGACGGTGAAGAGTTGCGAATACAGGATGGAAATGATCGACCGGATCGGCGGGGGCGATGCGTTTGCCGCCGGGCTTGTGTATGCGATCGGTCATGGCTTTGAATTGCAGAAGGCGGTCAATTTTGCCGAAGCGGCAAGCTGCTTAAAACATTCGGTTCCCGGGGATGTATGTTTCTGTTCCCTGGAAGAAGTTCTTTCGGTGGCGGACGGAAAAACGCTCGGAAGAGTTTCGCGCTGAGTAAGGAAAAGCGATCAAACGATCATTCATTCCGACGTCTTTTGACGTCGGAATTTTTTTGTTAAATTTTTGCGCAAAGCAAATTTTGTCTTATTGACAGTGGCAAGGGCCTGCATATGAGAGGAGAACATGGTCGCAAAATATGTTAAAAAACAGCTATTTTAGCGAGGTTTTCCGGGAAAAAAGGCGATACAGTTTTTGTTGGAATTTAAAACAAGGCTGAAAGAGTAAAAAATGCTAAGGCGGAAAGAAATTTCTGCTATTTACATTGCAAATATTTTGTTTTATAATGGAATCAAGAATTTGGAGGCTACTGTCTAATGACTGAAAAAGTAAAATTTGGAATTATCGGCGTCGGAAACATGGGGTCGGGGCACCTGCGTTTTTTCATGAACGGGGAAGTTCGGAACGGAGAGGTCGCGGCAATTGCGGATATAGATCCTGAAAAGCTCAGACTTGCAAAAGAAAAGAACCCCGGGAACTATGTTTGCTATAACAGCGCGCAGGAGCTGATCGAAAAATCGGGTGTGGATGCCGTGATCATAGCTACGCCTCATTTTTTACATCCGCCGCTGGCGATCGCGGCTTTGAAAGCGGGCAAGCACGTCATTTCCGAAAAGCCTGCAGGCGTATACACAAAACAGGTCAAAGAGATCAACGCGGCGGCTGCCGCATCCGATAAACTGTACACGGTCATGTTCAATCAAAGGACTAACCCTCTGTACATCAAAATGCGTGAACTGGTGCAGAACGGCACGATCGGCACGATCAAGCGGGTAAACTGGCTGATCACAAACTGGTACCGTTCGCAGAGTTATTACGATTCCGGTTCATGGCGCGCCACCTGGGCAGGGGAAGGCGGCGGTGTTCTGTTTAATCAATGCCCGCATCAGCTGGATCTTCTGCAATGGGTCACGGGCATGATGCCAAAAAATATGCGCGCGGTCTGTAGTTTCGGTAAATGGCACAATATTGAGGTGGAGGACGACGTTTCCGCCTATTTTGAGTACGAAAACGGCGCAACGGGCGTGTTCATCACCTGCACGGCGGATACTCCGGGAACCAATCGTTTTGAAATTTTGGGAACGGGAGGAAAGCTTGTCTGCGAGGACAATCTCCTCAAAGTCTGGAAACTCAAACAGGATGAGCGCGAATTTAACGCAACTTATAAGGGCGGATTCGGTGAACCCGAATACACTTACGAGGAGATCAGTCCGCAGGGAGAAAATCCTCAGCATGTGGGGATCCTGAACAATTTTGCAAACGCAATTTTGGGATTGGAGCCTTTGTTCGTGGACGGAAAGGAAGGGCTTGCGGGCGTCACGTTGATGGATTCCATGCTCCTTTCCACTTGGAAAGATCGGAAGATCGAACTTCCGTTCGACGACGATGAGTATCTGGCGGAGTTGCAAAAACGCATAGCGGGTTCTTCCCGCAAAACAGTGCAAAGCGTTGTTCTGAATACGGAAGGAACATACGGATCGGGCAAATAAGGAGGAGAGTATGAAATTAGCGGCACAGTTGTACACCGTGCGTATGTTTACAAATACGGACGATGAAGTATGCAGGATGTTTGAAAAGGTGCGCAAGGCGGGATATGAAGCGGTTCAGCTTTCGGGGATTGCCGCTTATCATCCGCAGAACATAGCTCGCGCGCTGAAAGAGAACGGGCTGACCGTCTGCAGTACGCACAACAGTCTGGATCGAATTGTCAAGGAAACGGACGCTCTCATTGATGAACATCGCCTGTTCGGAACGTCGTACATCGGTCTTGGATATTTCCGAGGGAACAGCCTGGAAGAATATGCCGGCTTACTGCGCGATCTTCAGCCTGCCTTGGACAAGATCGCGGCGGTGGGAATGCGCTTTACATACCACAACCACGCACATGAATTTATCAGATTCGGAGGGGTGCGCCCCATCGATTACATGAAGGAACATACAGACAAAGAAAAATTTTTCTTCCTGCCCGATATGTACTGGGTGCAGACGGCGGGTGCGTCGCCTGTGCGGTTTCTCTCTGATTTTTCCGGCAGGACGCCGATAGTCCATTTCAAGGATATGCGCGTTGCGCCGGAAGAGGGAAAGACCAATATGGCGGAAGTCTTTGAAGGTAACATGGATTACAACGCCATTTATTCGGAATGTCTCAACCGGAACGTGGAATGGGTCGTTGTCGAACAGGACACGTGTGACGGGGATCCGTTTGAAAGCCTTGCGATCAGTTACAGGAATCTGACTAGCAGATTCAGATTTGAAAATGCGCAGCTGCGCGGATAAGAGGAGCACAGTCATTCATGGAAGGAAAGAATTTCGGAGCGATCACCGGAAGGCACGATTTTAAGGTCCAAAAGCTGAGCAAAAAGATGGTTTCGGGGGGAAAGACGGATTATGTGATCCTTCTTCCCGAAAAGCCGACGCAGCAGGAAGAATATGCGGCACGGGAGCTGAATTATTTCTTCGAGCTGGCGACCGGGATCGCTTTACAGACAGTGCGCGAAGGAGAAGGACTGCCCGTTCATTATATCTCTGTGGGCAATACAATCGTTTCCGAAAAGTTGTCCGTTGAGAGGGCGATTTTCGGAGAATCCGGCTGCCGCGTGCTTACGGACGGGGAAAATTATCTCCTGAAGGGCGGAGAATACGGTGTCATCTATGCCGTGTACGATCTGCTCGGCTGTATCCTTGGCCTGGAAGTTTACTCTGCACGCACGATCTCTTTGTGCCGAGGCGTCAAAGATCTTTGCTTGTATATGCTGGATATCACGGATATCCCGGATTTTCGTTTCAGATCGCCCAGTCATCGGTATGTCAAGAAAAACGAAACGCTAAAACACAGGTTCCGTATGCTGGAACTGGAAAAAATGCTGGGCGGCGAGGGCGGACCTTATCATAACAATTTCAACTTTGTTCCGCCCGAAAAACACAGGGAAAAACATCCTCTTTGGTACAGTGACGACGGCTGTCAGATGTGCTATACCGCGCACGGGGACGAAAGGGAGCTGGAGCTTCTCGTTGCGGAAACGGCGGAGTCCATTTGCAGATATATCCGTTCGGATCCTGAAATGCCTTATATCGCATTCAACCATCAGGATAATTTTGAATGGTGTACCTGTCCCGCCTGCACGGCACTGAAAGAAAAATACGGCGGCGCCAATTCTGCAAGTGCGGCAATTTTTTTGAACCGAGTGCGTGAAAAGATCCAGGAATGGTTCGACGGGGAAGGCAAGGAGTTTGATAAAGGGCAAAAACTTGTCTTTTTTGCATATCACGGGACAAATAAGCCTCCCGTATGTTATGATGAGGTGTCCGATTCGTTCCGTCTGATCGACGACAAAGTGGTTCTGAAAAACGTCATTCCGTGGTTTGCGGAAACAAACGCGGATTATACCTGTCCGCTGACGGAGGGGGAAGTGAACCGTCCCGTAGCGCGCAATATGCGCGGCTGGAAGCTTCTTTCGGACGAATTTTTGTTCTGGACGTACGGGACAAATTTTTCCAATTATCTCGCACCGTATTACTCTTTTAAGGCCTCGCAGGACACCTATCGGTTTGCAAAGGAACAGGGCGCCGGCATGATCTTCGACGAATGCCAGATCGACACGCAGGCTTGCACGGGCTGGGAAGAGCTCAAAGCGTACGTCAACCGTAAACTTGCGTGGAATACGGAAGAGGACACGGATAAACTGACGGAAAATTTCTTTAAAGCATCGTACGGCACAGCCTGGGAGCGTATGCTGAACGTGTTCCGAGAATATCTCCGTTGGGGGAAAGAGCAAGTTCTCCGCGGATTTTCAGGGTTCCGCTCTGAGTTCATTGATCCGGTGTATAAACTGTATTGGGACAGGGAAATGCTGGAACGCTGGGACGGAGAAATGTGCGCCGCGCTGAACGAGGTGCAGAAGGAAGATGATGAGAAACTGCGTTCTGTTTTTGTGAGGAACATCGTTTTGGAACGTGCATCCGTGCGCTATCTGCTTGCATCCGTCTATGCCGACGACATGCCGGCGCAAGACGTGCAAAAAGCGCGTGAAGCGGCGAAAAAGGACATCGTGGACAGCGGGATCACTCAGTTCTGCGAACGTCATCCCATCGGGGAACTTTTTGAAAGATGGGGCGTATAAACAGTGGGGTTTCCGCAATAAAAGTGGGGGATGGAAAGATATGCGTTTGAGTTTATGTGCATTTGCGGACGAAGCCGCCGATCCCATCGCGGAACAGATTTCCGCTCTTCGGGAGAACGGCATTTATAAAATCGAGTTGCGCAGCGTGGACGGGATCAACGTAAAAGACCTGACGGATGAAAAGGCGCAGGAAACGGCGCGCTCCCTGCGGGAAGCAGGCATTCGCGTCTGGGCAATCGGTTCTCCGTTGGGTAAAAGCGATATTTCCGCCGATTTTTCCAAAGAAATTGCGGTGCTTGATCGTCTGTTGGAGCTTTGCAGAGTTTTTGAATGCGACAAGATACGTGTTTTCAGTTTTTTTACGACAGAGTACGAGCGTGATCGGGCGGAAGTGATCGCAAGAATGCGCCGTTTGACGGAGATCGCCGCTGAGCAGAGAGTACGGCTTTACCACGAAAACGAAAAGGATATTTACGGCGACCTTGCCAATCGGGTTTCCGATCTTTTGGATAACGTGCCAGGGCTTTTCAGTGTGTACGATCCGGCCAATTATCTTCAGGTGGGGGAATCTCACGAGAATATGGAAAAGATGGCCGCGCGGGCGGACTATTTCCACATCAAAGACGTGACGCAGACGGGGGAACTTGTTCCCGCGGGAGAGGGGGATGCAGACATCGCCCGAACCATTTGTTCGATCGGAAAGGATGCGACGCTCACGCTGGAACCTCACTTGAAAGTGTTTTCGGGGTATGCGGCGATCGACAATCACACCATGAAAAATAAATACAGTTTTTCTACGGGGCGAGAAGCGTTCGACGTTGCGGTGCGTTCGCTCAAGCAGGTACTGCGTAAATGCGGGTTTGTGGAGTGTGGAGAAGAATGGATAAAACGGTAAGGATAGGGATTATCGGCACGGGAAATATGGGGACGGTCCATCTCGGATTTTTCCATGCGGGGAAAATACCGAATGCGGTCGTCACTGCCGTTGCGGACACGGATGAGATCAAGCTGGGAAAGGTGAAACAACTTTTCCCGGGCGAATATGCTTGTTACCGCAGCGGGGAGGAACTGATCGAAAAGGCGGACGTGGATGCAGTGATCATCGCTACGCCGCATTACAGCCATCCGGAACTTGCCGTTGCGGCGTTCCGGAAGGGATTGCACGTCCTTTCGGAAAAGCCTTCGGGTGTCTATACAAAACAGGTGCGAGAGATGAACAGGGCGGCAGAAGAGAGCGGTAAAATCTTCTGCGTCATGTTCAACCAGAGAAAGACGTTTCTGCATAAAAAGATCAAAGAGCTCATCTCGAACCAAGAGATCGGCCAGATCAAGCGCGTAAACTGGATCATCACCAACTGGTTCCGTACCCAACATTACTACGATTCCGGGCAGTGGCGTGCTACCTGGGCCGGGGAAGGCGGCGGCGTTCTCATCAATCAGGCAATCCACCAGATCGATCTCCTGCAATGGTTTACGGGAATGCCAAAAAAAGTATACGCGTTCTGCGGATACGGAAAATGGCACGACATCGAGGTGGAGGACGCCGTTACGGCGTGCCTGCTGTACGAAAATGGCGCGACGGGCGTATTTGTCACCACGACGGGGGAATCCAACGGCACAAACAGGCTGGAGATCATCGGGTCGCACGGGAATATTTTGCTGGAAAGCGGATGTCTTACTTTGAAAAAATATAAGCAGGACGAAAATGAGTTTATCAAAACCTGTCCGAGCAGTTTTGGTCAGCCGGATGTTTCGCATATGCAGACGTTCAGACAGACAGATTCTTTCGATTGTCATAAGGACATCATCAGCAACTTTGTCGCGGCGATCCGCGGGGAGGAGCCGCTCTTTGTTGACGGAAGGGAGGGGATCAACAGTGTTTCTCTCATGAACGCAATGCTGCTTTCGTCCTGGCTGCACAAGGACGTTAGCCTTCCGATAGACGAAGAATTGTATTTTGAGGAGCTTTCAAAACGCATTGCGGAAAGCAGGTCGGAGCAGAAAAAGAACGTAGTCGGACACATCGAGGACAATACCTGCTCTTTCGGAGGTTTTTGAGAGAATGGATTTTTACGGAAAAGATTTGTTCCTGGGCGGAAAATGCGCACAGGAAATTTACGGGGAGATCGGGGATCTCCCCATCATAGACTATCACTGCCATCTTGACGAAAAGCTGATTGCGTGCAATGCAAAGTTCGGCGACATCGGCGAGCTTTGGCTTGCGGGAGATCATTACAAATGGCGCGCCATGCGCCTGTGCGGCGTGCCCGAACAGTACATCACGGGAAATGCGGACAGTGAAGAAAAATTTTATAAATACGCGGAGATCATGCCCATGTTGGCGGGAAATCCGCTATATTACTGGACGCACATGGAACTTTCTCAGATCTTCGGCATCCGCGCACCCCTCAACGCGGATACGGCAAAAGAGATCTATCGGGAGGCAAACCGTGTATTGAAACAAACAGATGTGCGCGGGCTTCTTAAAAAATTCAAAGTTGAATACGTGGCTACCACAAACGATCCTCTGGACGAGCTGAAAGACCACGGCACGTATGAAGGTACGCAGGTAGCACCCACTTTCCGTCCGGACAAACTTCTTTCGCTGGACGGGGAATATCTGAAAAAAATCGGAGAAAAAGCGGGCATTCCTATCCGTTCGGCAAATGATCTTCTGCGGGCTGCGGAGAGCCGCCTCGTGTATTTTATACTGCATGGCTGCAAGATCGCCGACCATGGGTTTGAAAAATTCCCCGCCGTTTATGCGGACGAGGCGGAAGCGGAGCGTATCTTTGCCAAAGAAGAAAAAACGCCCGCGGAAAAGCAGGCTCTTTTCGGGTACCTTTTGGTACAGTTTATGAAAATGTACGCAAGGCACGGCATTCTTGTGCAGCTGCATTTTTCCGTAACGCGCAACGTGAACGCGGAGATGTATCGGAAGGCAGGTGCAGATTCCGGGTTTGACGTGATCGGCCCTGCTGCTGGAACGGCGGAGCTGATCAGTTTTTTCTCGCAGCTGACGGATGCGGAGCGCCCGGAAACCATCCTGTATTCCCTTAACGACAGCAATCTTGCGGCGCTGTGCTGTATGACGGGGGCATACAGAAAGGTAAGAATGGGCGCCGCGTGGTGGTTCAACGATACGGCAGAAGGAATCCGCAGGAACCTCAAAACCATTGCGGAGTATTCCGCCTTGGGGAACAATTTCGGAATGTTGACGGACAGCAGAAGTTTTGCCAGCTATGTCAGGTTTGATTTTTTCCGCAGGATACTCGCCGATTATTTGGGAAGCCTCGCCGAAAAAGGGGAATACGACCTTTCGGCGGCAAAGGAGATCGCAAAAAAGATCTCGTATTATAACATCAAGGAAGTGCTCGCATTATGAAAATGACATTCCGCTGGTACGGAGAAAAGGACAGTATTCCGCTGCGGTACATACGGCAGATCCCGAATATGTACGGCGTGGTCACGGCAGTGTACGACGTGCCCGTCGGCAAGGTATGGGGATTATCTGAGATCCTGCATCTGAAAGACCTTTGCGAAAAAGAGGGGCTTGCGATGGAGGTCATAGAAAGCGTCCCCGTGCATGAGGATATAAAGCTCGGCAGGCCTTCGCGCGACGCGCTGATCGAAAACTATGCCCAAACCATCAGGAATTTGGGTAAGGCAGGGGTAAAGTGTATCTGCTACAATTTCATGCCTGTATTCGACTGGCTGCGCACAGATTTGAAACACGTCCTGCCGGATGGTTCCACCTCTCTTTCTTACAGCTATGAAACTTTGCTGAAACTGGACAGAAACAGCCTGCGTCTGCCGGGTTGGGACGAAAGCTATACTTCGGAAGAACTCAGCGGATTGCTGGAAGCGTACGAAGGCGTTTCGCATGAAAAGCTGTTTGAAAATCTGGTTTATTTCCTGCGCGGGATCATGCCTGCGTGTAATGAAACGGGGATCTGTATGGCGATCCATCCGGATGATCCGCCTTGGGATATGTTCGGACTGCCCAGAATCATCACCTGCGAAAAAAATCTGGACGCACTGTTTGCCGCCGTGCCGGACAGGCACAACGGCCTTACTTTCTGCACGGGCAGCCTGGGGGCGGGGCGCGAAAACGATCTGCCGTATATGGCGGAAAAATATGCCGACCGCATCTTTTTTGCTCATCTGCGTCAGCTCAGCTTTTCAGGAGAAAAGGATTTTGCGGAAAACGGCCATATGACCGGACAGGGTGATCTGGACATCTGCGGCGTTGTGCGCGCGTTGGTGAAAAAGGGATTTGACGGGTACATCCGCCCCGATCATGGCAGGAACATCTGGGGCGAGGACGGAAAGCCCGGATACGGGCTGTACGACCGTGCGCTGGGTGCCGCGTATCTGAACGGCCTGTTTGAGGCGACGGAAAGGGAGGTAAACAAATGAAACTGCCGTTTAAAGTGGATTTAAAGGGAAAGGTCTGCGCAATCACTGGCGCAGGCGGCGTCATTTGCGGAGAATTTGCACGGGCTTTGGCGGAATGCGGGGCAAAGGTCGCTCTTCTGGACATCAATTTCGACGCTGCAAAGCAAATTGCCGACGAGATCGGGGAAAACGCCATCGCCGTACGGTGCGATTGTCTGAATAAAGAAAGCATCGTCGCGGCAAAGGAAACGATCGAAGAATCGTTCGGGAAAGTGAATTTTCTCATCAACGGAGCGGGCGGGAATAACCCGCGCGCGACGTGCGACAACGAAACGATGTCGCCTGAAACGGACGCGGACATCAAAAACTTTTTCAAACTGGAAGAGAGCGGCATTAAATTTGTGTTCGACCTCAACATCACTACGGCATTTCTTGTCACGCAGGTGTTTGCGGAAGATATGGTGAAAACGGGCGGAAACATCATCAACATTTCCAGCATGAACGCGTACCGTCCTCTCACCAAAATACCCGCATACTCTGCGGCAAAAGCGGGTATTTCCAATTTTACGCAGTGGTTGGCGGTGCATTTTGCGCCCTGCCATATCCGCGTGAATGCCATCGCCCCGGGATTTTTTGTGACCAACCAAAACAGAAGCCTTCTCTTTGACGAGAAAGGAAATCCTACGGCGCGCACGGCAAAGATCCTGGCGGCGACGCCCATGAAAAAATTCGGGGAGATTTCCGACCTTGTGGGGGCACTCCTGTGGCTGGCGAACGATGCCGCGAGCGGGTTTGTGACCGGCACGGTCATTCCGGTGGACGGCGGTTTTTCCGCATACAGCGGGGTGTGACGACTTTACATTGCGGAGGGTGAAATGGAAAAATATCTGCCTCTCGTCGTCGTGCGCAACGCGGACGAAACAAAAAAGGCCATGCAGGGGCTTTTGAAGAAAGGCTTGCATATGGCGGAGATCACTTTCCGTACTGAATACGCGGAAGAGGCGATCCGTTACGCTTGCAGGGAATTTCCGCAGATGGAAACAGGTGCAGGTACGGTGATCGACGCCGCACAGTGCGAAAGAGCGATCAGTGCCGGGGCGAAGTTTATCGTTTCGCCGGGATTGAGTGAAAAAGTGGCGGACGTATGCAAAAAATACGGCGTTCCGTACTATCCCGGATGTGTTACGCCTACGGAGATCATGCGTGCGCTGGAACTGGGGCTTTCCACTCTCAAGTTTTTCCCCGCGGGCATATACGGCGGTGTGAAGGCGATCAGGGCTTTGTCTGGTCCTTTTCCGCAGGTGAAGTTTATTCCCACGGGCGGCGTGACATGGGACAATGCGGAGGAGTATCTCGCGCTGAGTAACGTTGCCGCTGTTGGCGGCAGTTTTCTGACGGAGGGACTCCTCGAAGGAAAATAAAAAATATTGCGGCTGAAAACTCGCCCTGCGCTCTGCGCAGGGCGGAAACAGGTGCGAAAAAACAATCGGACCTCCGTGCAGGAGCGGGAATTTTGGGCAGAATAAAGTACGGAGATGAAAAAATAAAAAATCTCTTGCCTTTTGCAATGTCTTTTTTTCGGGCAAGAGATTTTTTTATGTGCAATTTTTGTTATTCCTTTGTAAAATCGTTTAAGATTTTTTCTTCCACCTCGTTGACGGAAGGGTTTGCGTGAAAGATTGCCTTGTAGTTTCTCAGGAAGGTGGAATAGGAATCGTAGCTGAGCAGTTTGGATACCTGCGTGGGTGAGAATCCTCTGGATAGCAGATTTTGTGCTCTGTACATCTTTTTCATGCGGATAAAATCCATGATGCTGATCTGCATGTTCTTCAGAAAAATGTGGCACAGATGCGACTTGGAAACAAACAGATTCTGGGAAATGATGTTCAGGTTCAGCGGCTGGTCCAGGTTTTGATTTATGTAGTTTACGGTCTGTTTAACGAGGGAAGGAACGTTGGAGTGAGAGAGGGAGTCCTGCTGCGAGTAGGTGACGCGGATAAGCAGTTCATGCAGGAAGGAGATCAGAAGATAATAGAGGGCGTCCGTCTCAAATTCATCCGCAAATTTGTCAAACTTCAAAAAAAGTGCCCTGATTTCTTCCGTTGCGATAATGTTCAGGTTGGTTTCTATGGTCAGACAGGGCGGGATGAGGTTCTGATCGAAATACATGATGCAGCGTTCGTAATTTTCGTCCGGACTATGCAGCAAAGTATGATAAGTTTCCGGCGGAATGATGAACAAGGTATTGTCCGTGACCTTGTACGTCTTGTTTTCGATGAGAAATTCGTTGTTTCCTTTCATAACGAAAAGGATCTCGTACATCGAATGACAGTGCGGTTTCGGATTGAGAGAAACATCTATTTTTGTCAGGTTGTGATGGAAAGAGATGTGGGTAAAATAAAGAATATTGAACATGTCTTCATTATAGATGAAGGCGACAATAATTGCAAGTATTTTTAGTATTTATTGATATTGAATAATAATTATTATTGAATTATAATAGGTACAGAGATTTGGTTCCGGCGTATAATCTGCGTCTGGAACAAAATATAACACTTTCGCAAAAAATTTCATTGAAATGGAGGAAAAGAATGAAAAAGACATTATGTGTGATCCTCGGTCTGTTGATGTGCCTGTCGGTCACGGCTTGCGGCAAACGTCCGGGCTTGACCGAAGCGATCGACCCGAACAGAACGCAGTTGTACGTTTTCAACTATGAAGGCGGCGTAGGTTCTGACTGGTTGTATGACATGAAGGAAAAGTTTGAAGAAGAGTACAAAGATATTTGTTTCGAGCCCGGCACAAGCAAGAAGGGCGTTCAGATCATGATCGAGGCGAACAAGCTCTCCTTCAATGCCGACGAAAAAATCAAAAGCTCGTCAAACGAGGTCTTTTTCACCGAAAACGTAGGGTATAACGACATGGTGTCGCAGGATCTGCTCCTTGACATAACCGATCTCGTTACTTCCACGGAAGACGGGGCAAGTCTGGAAAGCAGAATGACGGATCAGCAGAAAGAATCGCTTACCGCTCTGAAAGGCAAGTATTATGCTTTGCCGCACTATGACGGATTCCGCGGCGTCAGCTATGACATTGACCTGTTCGAGGAGAAGGGATTCTACTTTGCGGACGAGAAGGAAAACGGTAACAACGGATTTGTCATTTCTGCTTCGGAAAAGCGTTCCGCAGGTCCCGACGGAAAGTACGATACCGGTGACGACGGGCTTCCCGCAACCATGGAAGAGTTCTTTAAACTGTTTGAGTATATGCTCAGCTCTAACGTCACGCCGTTCGTGTTCACGGGAATGTATCCGGAGTACACTTCGTATGTGGCGGAATGGATCTATTCCAACTATGCGGGTGCGGATGTGGCGTCTCTGGACTACTCTTTTGACAGCGGCGACATGGAAGTGGAGATCATCACCAACTTTGAAGAACTGAAAAACAATATGTTCGGGGCAGAACCCATCATCGAAAAGGTGAAGATTAAGCCTGAAAACGGATATTTGATGAAGCAGCAGGTCGGCAAATATTACGGGCTTGCGTTCCTGTGCAAAATGCTTTCCGATTCCAGGTATTATTACAGCCTCAGCACGAACCAGACGTTCTCGCACCTGGATGCGCAGGAAGCGTTCATCTATTCCAAACTGGAAAACAAGCCGATCGCTATGATCATCGACGGTTCGTATTGGGTTAACGAAGCGAAAGGCGCGTTCCAGAGAAGCATAGAAGATTACGGCACGAGGGCGGAAAACCGCAACTTCGGTTGGATGCCGCTGCCCGTAACGGTCAGCGGAGAAGTTTCCGAAGAGACCGCGCAGAAGAATGCGGCAAAGGATACGGTCAGGTCTTATGCCTATATCAACGGCAACATCAAGGATGACGAGAACAAGGTAAAACTTGCAAAACTCTTCCTCGGCTACTGCTATAAGCTGGAAAACTTGCAGAGATTCACCGAACTTACGGGTTGTGCGCGCGGGCTGAACTATGAATTGACGGAAGAAAACAAGAGCCAGATGAGCACCTTTGCTTTGAGTGTATGGGAAATGAAACAGACGACGGAAATGGTCAGACCTCTCTCTACCAGTCAACTGTTCCTCAACAACGAAAGAGAATTTTATCTTTCGCCTTGGGAATCTGTCGTATCCGGACAGTCTTATGTCAATCCCATCACAGCGTTCAGAAGCTCGATCAGTGCGATGGATTACTTTAACGGAATGAAGATTTACCAGAGAGATTGGGAAAAAGATTATTCAAGGTGGTTCTGATGGAGCGCTTAAAGGCCAAACACAGCGGGCTTGGAAAACGCAACAGAAACAGGTTGTTGTTCTATTGCGCTTTCCTTTCCCTGCCTGTTCTGCAATTTTGCATCTTTTATATAGGCGTCAATTTCAACTCGTTCCTGCTTGCTTTCAAGAGTTACGAGTATGAAACAGGCGCGTATCAGTGGGTCGGATTTACAAATTTCAAGGACGTCTTTTCAGATTTTGCATCCGTTCTGTATATGCAGGCGTCCATCAGAAACTCGCTGATGCTGTATGCATTTACGATGCTTACAACGTTTTTGGCTCTGCTCTTTTCCTATTACATTTTCAAGCGTGCGCCGTTGAGCCGTCTGTTTCAGACGATGCTGTTTATTCCCAACATTATTTCGGCGATCGTTATGGTGACGATCTTCAAATATTTTGTGGAGCGCGCCATTCCGGCTGCATGGGAAATGCTGACGGGACAGACTATAGAAGGATTGCTGGGAAACCAGAAAACGACGCTGGGTACGCTGATTTTTTATTGCTGCTGGTCGGGGTTCGGCATTCAGATGCTGATGTATTCGGGGGCAATGAGCGGCGTTTCGGATTCGGTTATCGAGGCTGCAAAACTGGACGGGATTACGCCTCTCAAGGAATTTTTCTTCATCATCGTCCCGCTGATTTATCCCACGCTTGTTACTTTTCTGGTTGTAGAGGTGGCTGGCATCTTTACAAACCAGATGAACCTGTTTAACTTCTACGGACTGAAAGCGGAATACAGCTTGTACACGTTCGGGTATTTCCTGTATAAGGAGATCCAAAGCGTCAACATTTCCGGCTATCCGTATTTGGCGGCGCTCGGTCTTGTGCTGACGGCTGTCGCCGTACCTCTGACACTGATCGTAAGAAAAGTGCTTGAAGTGGCGGGGCCGAAAATTTAAGCGGGGGGCGGAAAATGAAAAAGAAAGATCTCGTAAAAGAAACCGCGTTCCGGAATATGGGCGTGTTTTTCTGGCTGTTGCTCGTCGTACTTGCACTGTACACGATTTCCATGGTCTTACCCATGATTTGGGGCATTATCACCTCGGTAAAGAGCCAAAACGAATTTCGTACCAATGTCTTGGGAATTCCGCACGGTGCCCCGTGGGAATGGAAGTGGAGCAACTTTATCTATGTTTTAAATAACTTCTATGTTCCCATCTCTTCGACGACGGCGGGTCTGAGAGCGGTGGGAATGGGAGAAATGCTCCTTTATACGCTCTTGTACGCGGCGGGCGGTGCCTTCATCAATACGCTGGTTCCCTGCGTCGTGGCGTATATAACCGCAAAATTTAATTACAAATTCAGTGCGGTGATCTATACGGTCGTCGTTGTGACGATGGTGCTTCCCGTCGTCGGAAATACGGCCAGTGAAATGCAACTTGTAAAGATTCTGGGATTGTACGATACGATCCCGGGCAACTGGATCCAGAAATTTAATTTTCTGGGAATGTATTATCTGGTGTTTTACGCAACGTTTAAGGGGATCCCCAACGACTTTGCGGAAGCCGCATACGTCGACGGGGCAGGGGAAACGCACGTCATGATCCGTATCATTTTCCCCTTGGTGGCAAATATATTCCTGACGGTCATGCTGATCAAGTTTATCACTTTCTGGAACGATTATCAGACACCGCTGCTGTTTTTGCCCACGCACCCGACCATTGCATACGGCGTGTATTACCTGAGCAATTCCATGCAACAGGAGTTCAACAACGTTCCTATGCGGCTGACAGGATGTATTCTTATGGTCATACCCATTCTGGCATTGTTCCTTGTTTTTAAAGAAAAACTGATGGCAAACATTTCTATGGGTGGGGTAAAGGAATGATTATGGATAGGAGGAAAATTACATGAAGGGAAAATCAGTCCTGGCTCTGGCTTTGCTGGTTATGATGTCTGCCGCCGTGCCTGTAGCGGCAGCCGCATCACTGGGAGGGCAGGAAAACAGTGTGCCCGAGCTTACGCAACCCGTGGAAGTGGCGGAGCGCTATATGTTGGGCGATGTGCTCAAACTCACCGATTCACAGATGGTTGTGGACGGGGAAACGTATTCCGCAAAGTATGTATTGCATTATCCTTCCGGGCTTGCGTATGCAGGCACGGAAGCAGTGCTGAACGAGACGGGAAAATATTCTTTGGAATATAAGAGCATCGTGGACGGTGTGTGCAAGACGGTCGAAAAGCAGTTCATCGTTGTGGACGAACTGTACTCCGTGACGGGTAAAGTATCTTCGGCGTATTACGGAACTCATTCAAAATACGCGCAAGACAGGACGGGCATCGTTGCCAGCATCGCCAACGGAGACCGCCTGGAATACAACCGTACGATCGATCTCACCGGTAAAACACGTGAGGACGCACTGGTCAAGATCGCTGTTACTCCGGATACCCCGGGCCTTGCGGATGCGGAAAACATCATCTTCACGTTTACCGATCTGTACGATCCGATGAACTATGTCACAGTCACGACAAAAAAAGTTCAGGCAGCGGAAGCAGGTGCCTCATGGGCAGAAACCAATACATATTGTACGGCAAACGCTGCCGGCCAGTTGCCGATGGGCCTGGAATCCACTTCTTCCGGCGAAACGCTGTGGGAAGGAATGTGGTATAAACTGCACCGCAACAACGCGTACGGCGCCAGCGTCAAATTCTCCATTCCGGGGACACCCAATTTCCCCTCGACCAAGGACGACGCAGTCGGAACAGAAACTCTGTATATTTCTTTTGATTATGACCAGCGTCGCGTTTATGTCAACAACGCGATCGTGATCGACCTGGACGATCCTGCATTTTACGGTACCGTTCGCTGGAACGGGTTCACTA
>CASFBD010000006.1 GCA_949292885.1 uncultured Bacillota bacterium | reverse complement strand
TCGTGACGTACGAAGTGGACGGCGGATTCATGTACCTGCGCGACCTGTTCGGACCGGAAAACTTGCTGATCAGCTTTTTCGATTCTCCCGAATTGATCCACGAAGCGATGCAATGCTGGTTTGAGATCCACGACAGGCTGACTGCGGAATATCAGAAACACATTGACATTGAGGAGCTGTTTCTCAAAGAAGACGTGTGTTACAAGACAAGTTCGCTCGTATCGCCGCAGATGCTGGAAGAGTTCCTGTTTCCCTACTATACCAAGCTCATCGAAAACATGAAGTCGCGTAACAAGCGCGTGCAGAAAATGTTTATCGGGATCGACTCGGACGGACACATTGAAAGCGTGATCCCCGCATACCGCAAGATAGGGGTGACCATTTTTTCCCCGTTCGAGGTGGCTGCGGACAGCGACGTGGTGGAGATCGGGAAGAAATATCCCGACATAGTTATGTACGGCGGGTTTGACAAACGCATCCTTGCAACGACAAAAGAAAAGATCAAGGCGGAGGCAGACCGCATTTTTCCCGCAATGAAAGCGCGGGGAGGGTATTATCCTACCTGTGATCACGGCGTCCCGGAAGACGTTCCGTACGAAAATTACCTATATTTCAGACAGCTGATAGATGAATACGGAAAATAAACCGAAAGAGAGGGCAATATGAAAGTTAAAAGAGAGAAAAAGAATCCTATTATCCGTCCCGCAGACATTGTGCCGTTTTCGGATGATTTTGAAGTGATCGGGGTGTTCAATCCCGGCGTAACGCTTTTCCGCGGAAAAGTGCTTCTGTTCCTGCGCGTGGCGCAGCGTCCCAAAGACAGAAAGGACGGATACCTGCGCGTACCCGTTTACAATGAGACGACTAAGTCGATGGAAATAGTCAAGTTTGAAAAAAACGACAAGACGATCGACTTTTCGGATAAGCGCGTTATTGTGATGCCGGACGGGAAAAGATTTCTCACTTCCTATTCTTCTTTTCTGGTCGCAACAAGCGAAAACGGCGTGGATTTTGATATCCGTCAGGGGAAATACATTACCCCGTCCTGCCCGGAAGAGAGCTTTGGAATTGAAGATGCACGCATTACAAAGTTAGAGGATACATATTACATCAACTACTCGGCGGCATCGGAACAGGGCATCGTCACAAACCTTATCTGCACAAAGGATTTTGAAACGTTTGAGCGGATGGGAACGGTGATGTATCCGGACAATAAGGATATGAGCATTTTCCCCGAAAAGGTGGGCGGTAAGTATCTGGCTCTGCACAGACCGAGCACTTCCGAATTCGGAAAACCCGAGATCTGGCTGGCACAGTCGCCCGATCTGCTTTGCTGGGGAAATCACAAGCACTTGATGAGCGTGCGCGAAGGGAAATGGGATGAAACGCGTATCGGTTCCAGTTCTGTTCCGATCAGAACGGAACAAGGCTGGCTGGAGATCTACCATGGCGCGGACAGAAACAACAGGTATTGCCTGGGCGCCGTGCTTTTGGATGAGAAAGATCCTTCCCGTGTGCTGGCAAGGCTGGAAGAACCTTTTCTGTTCCCGGAAGAGAAATACGAAAAAGAAGGATTTTTCAAAGATGTGGTATTTGCCTGCGGCAATGTTGTGCGCGGGGATGAAATAGATATTTATTACGGAGCGTCGGATGAGTTTGTTGCCAAAGCGACGGTATCCGTCCGGGAGCTGTTGGACGCTTTGTTAAAAAAATAAAGGAGGTTTGATTATGTCGGATGATAAGAGCGTGAAGAAAAAGACATCCCTGAAAGATTTTGACGTTATCAGGAAATGGCCGCTCTATCTCATGCTTTTTCCCGCCGTCCTTGCAATTTTTATCTTTTCTTATATCCCGATGGTGGGGATTGTGGTTGCGTTTGAGCGTTACGATCCGTTCAAAGGGATGTTCGGAAGTCCGTGGTTGGGGCTGGAAAATTTCAAGTTCTTTTTCAGCGGAAGTTCATGGCTTACGGTTACCGTCAATACGCTGTACCTGAATATCATTTTTATTGTTTCGGGTACGATCGCTTCCATTATCGTCGCTGTTATGATGACGGAGATCCGCAACAAAGCTTTTTCCAAAACGGCACAGACGATCATGACGCTGCCCAACTTTATATCCTGGGCAACGGTAGCGCTTTTTTCCCTTATTTTCCTTGCAGAGGACGGTATCGTCAATAAAGTGATAGAAATGTTTGGCGGGGATCCCGTGGCATTCTATTCCGATCCCGTTGTCTGGCCTGCTACGTTTTGTGTTATTCGTATCTGGAAAGGGGCAGGATGGGGAGCTATCGTGTATATGGCGGCGATCATGGGCATCGATTCGTCTGTGTACGAGGCGGCAAAGATGGACGGCGCAAGCAGGTTTCAGTGTATTTTCCGAATCACTTTGCCGATGATCAGCAATACTATTATTCTGTTGTTCCTGATGAGCGTGGGCGGAATTTTCCGCGGGGATTTTGCTATGATCTATCCTTTTATCGGAGATAATGCCACGTTATTCCCGACAACGGACGTTATCGATACCTACTTGTTCCGTGCGCTGCGTACGTCCAACAATATGGGTTCAAACATGGCCATCAATCTTTATCAGAACATACTCGGGTTCCTGTTGGTATTCGGCGCTAACTACATCGCGAGGAGATTTTCGCGCGAATCGGCGATTTTTTAAGGTGGTATGATGGAAGAGATGATACAGACGGAAACAGTTCTTTCCGAAGAAAAAAAATCACATAAGCACAGAAAACCCAAAAGCACGCTTTCGGACAAGATTTTGATCACCGTATTTTACGTTACTTCCACCTTGTTCGGATTGATGTGTCTGTATCCTTTTGTGCAGGTGCTGATCAGTTCTTTTGCCGATGAGAAAGCGCTTCTCGCGGAAGGATATAAACTTGTGCCGAGCAAATGGTCTCTGGACGCTTATCGTGTGTTGGTCAACGCAAACGAGATCTGGACTTCGTATGGCGTAACCCTCTTTATTACCATAGTCGGAACGCTGCTCACTCTCTTTATCACCGTTATGGCGGCTTACGTTCTCAGCGGTAATAAGATCAAATATAAGAATTTTTTCAACTTCTTCTTTTATTTTACCATGTTGTTTAATGGAGGTTTGGTGGGATCGTTCATTCTTATCAGCGATATCCTGCACCTTACCAACAGTATTTGGGTGTATATCCTTCCGGCCTCATTCAATGTTTGGAACTGTTTTTTGCTCCGCAACTTCTTTGCGGAAGTGCCGGAGGCGCTTATCGAATCCGGTAAGCTGGACGGAGCAAGCGACATAACGGTTTTGTTCCGCATAGTGCTTCCTCTTTCCTTGCCTGCCATTGCCACCATCGGTTTGTTTTCTGCCGTTGCGTTCTGGAATGAATGGGGTTTGGGACTTTTGTACATTACGGACGAGCGGTTGTATACATTGCAGTATCAAATCGTAAGACTTGTTCAAAGCATAGATGCGGCGTCGAATATGGCAAACAGCGGCATGGGAAATATGGGAACAACGTTCGAGCCGCCTGCAAACACGCTGCGTCTTGCAACGGCGATCATCACAATCGGACCGATTATCCTTCTCTATCCTTTCCTTCAGAAGTATTTCGTCAGCGGATTGAAGGTTGGAGGAGTGAAGGGTTAAAAAATATTGTATAAGGAGAAAGAAAATGAAGAAAATCAAGATTCTTGCCGTGATTCTGGCGCTCATGCTGACAGTAACGGGCTTTATGGCCTGCAAACCGTCGGAAAAACCCAATGAACCGGATGACGGAGAGGAAACGGTTGAGCCCGTTATCCGTCCTACAAAACCCGGAGAAGCGTACGGCGAAGGAAGAACGCTTGGCATCCATCTCTATGGTCAGACGCCTTCCGGCTTTGATGAGGTCATCGAAGAGTATAAGAGAAGGACTGCCGATATTTTTGCGTTCGACGTAGAATTCCATTTCTACGACATCGATACTTACAAACAGACGCTTACGCTCAACGTCGCCAATCCCGACTCCAATATGGATCTCGTGTTCGATGCACAGTGGATCAACTTGCAGGAATGGGCAAACAACGGAAACTATGTCCGTCTGGACGGATATTTCAACAACAAAGATAATTTCCCCGGACTGTATAAAGCGTTTGATGAAACTTATTGCGAAAACAATAAGTTCAACAACGGCATCTACGGCGTGCCGCTCACCGAAACGTTCGGCGATTCTACCGCAGTATTTTACCGCAAAGATTGGGCAGAGGCTTCGGGGATCGAGGCTCTGAAAAACGGGATCGACAATCTGGAAGAGTTTGAAATCTATCTGAAATGGGTGAAAGAAAACAAATCCCAGGACGGTGTCGTTCCCTTTATTGCAAACAAAGACGGCAACAACTCTCCTTATTCTGTCATCATGGCAGAACCTGACCAGGTGATCACGGTGGATCAATCCAACGCACTGGGCGTAAAGCGTTCCATGCAGCTGAAGCCCGGCATCTTTGCCGATGCGTATATCGATCCCGAAACGGGCGCCGTTATCGATGCGTATATCCGTGATTATGAAGAACCCTCTGTATTGCAGAGCTTCCCTCAGCCTTTTAACTCTACCACGATTTATCAGGGGAACTGGCAGTGGGGTTATACTAAAACACAGCAGTGGATGACGGACGGATACATTTCTTCTTCCATTGCCACTGAAATCGATGCTGTTCCTAAATTCAAACTGGGTCAGGCGGGCTCTTTCGTCACGACGTTGGGCGAATATACGAGGATCCGCAGCGATCTTGTTAAAAATGTGCCGGATGCCGAGCTGGATGTTTACATTCACGATAAAGCCATCCGTGAAAAGACTCCTCACATTTTCCAGACAGATTTCAAGGCATGGAACTTCCTTGCCGTTCCTAAGTCCAGTCCTGACCTTGACCTTGCAATGCTGTTCCTTGACTGGATCTTCTCGTCCAGAGAAAACCATGACCTGTTCCAGTACGGCATCGAAGGCAAGCACTGGGATAAGATCGATCCTGCGGCAGGGGATGAGGACGGTACTTACGAGTATCTGGTCGATCCCGCCAAGCATGAAGCATATACATTCCCCGGATATTTGCTGACCTGGAACCCTACCTACCTGAGAATGCCTGCAGGAGCTTCGGAAAAGGTGCGTGAATATACGGAATTTGTATATGACATGAATACGTACGGCGAAACGCTGTATTCCGGCTTTACGTTCGACTTTACTCCCGTTGACGCAGAACTTAACAATGCGGCATTCGGTACGGGAGCATCCGAACATATCCCTTACTACATCGGTACGGTAAAGGGAGATGTCGTTTCTTCGTGGACAGCGATCCTCAATCGCAGATACGAAAATCAGAGTCTGCAAAGCGATATCAGAATCATCAAAGCTTCTTTGATCGAACAGTTGCAGAATTATATCGATAAATTATCTTAAAAAAGGTAAAGTATGAGCAAAGCGGGCAATAAGATCAACAAAATAATGTTCGCGTTCTTTCTTGCAGTCTTCGTTTTTGCCGCGCCGTTTTCTTGGAAAACGGCGTCGGCGGAGGAAGCCGGACAGGAAGTCCGTATTCAGCATTATTACGGGCAGTCTTCTTATTCCTATTTCCTGACGGACGAAAATCTCATTTATGCTTTCGGTTTAGGGCCTTTCGGACAGTTGGGAGACGGGACTACTTCCTCAAAAGAGCGGTACGAGGCAAAGCGCATCGACCTGCAGAATATCGTGCAGTTGGGCGTGGGCAGCAAACACATCCTTGCATTGGACAAAGACGGATTTGTCTATTCCTGGGGTGGGAATACGTACGGGCAGCTGGGGATCGGCAGGGAGAGCGAGATCGCGGACGCCATGGAAACGCGTGAAAATTTATCGCGTTTTGTTTCCATTCGTGACAGCGCCTATCCGCAGAGGATCAGTTTCCCGGAAAAGGTTAAGATCACAAAGGTGTCCGCAAGCGGGGATTTGTCTGTTGCACTGGACGAAAACAAAAACGTCTGGACGTGGGGTTCAAACAGCGTAGGGCAGCTTGGCAACGGGGCAGAAGAATACGGCACCAAAAGCTTTTCGGCTCAGCCTTCTAAAGTGAAGGATGCGGACGGCGAAGGGAACCTTGAAAACATTGTGGATATCTGCACAACAAACAGCTCGGTTCTTGCCGTAGATGCGGATGGCAATGTGTATGCGTGGGGGTCAAACTTTTACGGCGCTTTGTCCAATCAGGACACGGATAAGACGAGTACTCCCGTGCAAAGTTTTACGCAGAACGGGGAGCCCCTGCAAGTGGAAAAACTGAGCGCTTACAATAACAATGTACTGGCTCTGAGCAAAGACGGGAAAGTGCTGATGTACGGGGACAATATTTTCGGTCAGCGCGGAAACGGCACCTTATCTGTGACGGACAAGGTGATGCAGGCTTCGGAAGTGGAGTTCTTCTCGGATAAGGAAGTCAAAGACATCCTTTCGGCAGGCAATTCGAGTTTTGTTTTGCTGGAAAACGGGGATGTGTACGGTTGGGGGCTGCACAGCAAAGGCAGCCTTGGAATCGGGGACTATTCCGATCTTCCCGACGATGTTAAAATTGTGGAGGACGGAATCGTTGTTACGCAAAACCAGGTGGTAAAGCCTTATCGCATTGTCTTTTCCGAAGACGGACAGGAACTGAAAATGGATACCTTTGCGGGAACTGCGGGCGTGCGGACATTTTTCCGTGACAAGGAAGGCGTTTTGTGGGGATTTGGAGACAATACCTACGGGCAAGCGGGAAATCTGGACGAAACCTTTCCCAATTGCAGTACGCCTGTTCGCACAAAACTCAATTTCTCAGGGGATTTTGACAAGGAATTTGTCATGCCTAACTACCTTATCAAACCCGTTATTACCATTTGCGTATTCGTAGTTTTGGTGGCGGCGATGATCGTAGCTCTTCGCATCAAGGAAAAAAAGCTGGAAAAACTGGATGCGGAAATTCGCAGACAGGCGGCGGAAAAATCTCAGAACAATACTGAAAACAGGACGGCGGAAAGATGAAAAGAAGAGAGCGGATCTTGGCTGCGATAGAGCACAGAAAAGTGGACAAAATTCCCATCGGGTTTGACATTTCCGGTGAAGCAAAGGAAAAAGTCCTCGCTTATTTCGGCGCAAAAGAGCTGGGTGAATTGTATGAAAAGGCAGGAATCGAGGGCTTTTCCGTCTGGGATTGGCCATCCGCGCAGCCGCGGTACGTCGGCCCGCGCAGAGAGGGGATCACCGAATACGACAGGCCGATGGCATACGGGTGCTGGGGAAAGATCTGTGAAGAGATCTATCCTCTGAAAAGCCTGGATACGTACAGGTTTCCCAAAGTGGAGGATTTTGACTTTTCGCACCTGAAAGAGGAGCTGACGGAGATCCGGCAGAAAGACATGACGACTGCCAGCGGTCATGCGGGATGCGGATGGCTGCACCACGTGCAGATGCGGTCTTACGACAATGTATTCTATGACGTCATCGACGACGATTTCATGGAAGAATATATGGGCAGAAACAGGGAGTTCTATCTCGCGTATTTCAATGCTCTCTTTGAGAATGCGGGAGGAATGATAGATGTTATTCGTGCGGACGAGGATGTCGGCGGACAGGAATCCATGCTTCTCAGTCCCGACCTTTGGCGGAAATGGTATAAACCGCTTTGGAAAGAAGTGTTTGACATTGCCAAAAAGCATGGGGCAAAGGTGTGGATGCATTCCTGCGGATACTGTTATCCCATCGTCAACGATTTTATAGAGATAGGCGTGGATATTCTCAACCCCGTTCCGCCGTATGTGCGGGACAGCGAGTCCAAAAAGATGAAGAGCGAATTCGGGGCACGGCTCGCTTTTGACGGGGGAGTAGATCAGATCAACGTCATTTCTCTGGGAACGCCTGAAGATGTGAAAAAGGAAGTAAAGCGGGCAATGGACGATCTTTCGCCGGACAGCGGGTATATAGTGGGACCTTCCCAAGTATTTATGCCCAAAACGCCCGTGGAAAACATTATTGCATTTTTTAAAGCTTGTCTTGACTATTCGGTCAAATAATTCAGGAGGAAAAGATGAAAAAGAAAAGACTTATTGTGATTCTTGTTCTCAGCGTGCTCTGCTGTCTGTCTCTCTTTGCTGCCTGTGCAAAACAGGGGGAAAAAGAGCCGGAATACCATGTCTCCTTTAAGGCGGATTATGGTTTTGAGAAGCATTCGGTCACTAAAAAAGAAGTAGGGTTGGGCGAAAAAGAATTTTATTGGCAGAATTTTAATACGCGCAGCGCGTATTCTTACGATATGGTCACAGAATATCAGTATGATGAGTTTCTGACCAAGCTTGCCATAGAAGGAATGCTCAACCGTGAAGATGCTATTCTGTATCTCGACCGCGGGATGTTCCAGGGCGGCGAGGAATATAACGTTGGCGCAGACGGGCTATGGCCTGATTTTTATGCCGATACGACTCGGCAGGGGCTTGTTCAGAAAGACATCGAGTACGGGCTTCCCGCATTGTTGGATACTTTTGCGGAATACTTCAACGGGGTTATTTTGTATTCTACCGATTTTACGGAGAAAAACCCCAGTACAAACCTTGTGATGGCGCTGAACCTTGCCAATGCCAACTTCTGTATCCCTGTCAGCAAAACGTATTATTATAAATACCGTGAACATTTCCAGGGACTGCCGCTTGTGGCAGACGTAAGCAATACGGGGCTTACACAGATGGAGAGCTACGACTGGCTGCTGCGCAATCTTTATAAGGGGAAAGATGTGGAAAGCTTGCTTAACAAGCATACCGTTCACAGCCTTTGCCTCAACTTCCCCGACAACAGACAGTCCGGCGGCTGGCACAATATCATGGGCGTGGATTATGCCTTCTCGGAAAAGGTGTTCATGTTTAACCTTGCCGCTTCCGCTACTTCCACGCAGATGTACGGCAATCCCATTTATGCGGACAGGGAAACGGAACAGACTGTCAATACCATTCTGAAAAATATCGATTCGGATGCGATGCCTGCTCCCATTCTCGGATGGAACGAAAGGGAACCCGACTGGGCGGAAAAAGTTTCCGAGTACGGACATTTTGTAGAATGTACGGCTGCGGCGGGGAACCTGAGTTTCCATTCCAAGGTGGATACCGTCAAGCCCATTGACGAGATCATGGAAAACGGACTGCAAGCAAAAGCAAAGAGCGATTTTAACAGAGAAGGGGAAAACGGAAAGGTGTATATCGCGTTCCTCGCAAACGAAGCGGACGCCATCAAGACCAGAACGCTGATGTACAACCAGGCATGGAATTATAAGGACGAAAACACGGGGGGCGGACGCGGCGCGTTCCCTATCACGTGGGGCATCAACCCGCGCGAACTGCTGTATACGCCTGCTCTTGTGGAATATTTCTACGATACGGCAACGGAAAACGATTATTTCTACGGTGCTCCTACGGGCGGCGCGGGGTATTGTAACCTTGCCGTCAACCCCGACATTGAAAGATATATCGAAACGGCAAAGCCTTTGATGGAACTTCTCGATCTGCAAGGCGCGGATTTCTGGTATTCCAACGGGGCAACCATTGAAAAAGTGGCGGAAGGGCTCGGCTTGAAGGCGGTCACGCTGGACGGCAATCCTCAGTATGCAAGCGGCGGCGCTTACTGGTTCGGCGAAAACGACGATATTCCCGGTCTGCGTTACAGCGCCAGAAATTTCTACTGGATGAATCTTACCGACTCTGTGACGGGCAAAGGCGTATATGTGGACAACACAAACGGATACTCCATCAATGCGGACGCCTTTTTTGAGGAATTTGCCAATTATCGCAGCGAAGATAAGCCTGCATTCATTCCTTTCTACGGAATGGAAGCAAACCTTGCGGTGGAATTTTACAACAAAGTCATGCTGGATCCTCGCTGGGAAGATGCTAACGTGGAAGTTGTAGATCTTGCCACGCTCGTGTCGATGTCCGGCAAGTATCAGGCAAAGTACAGCGGCGTAAAACCCGATATAACAGAGGACGATTACGAGAATCTCGATCCGAAGTTCCTTGAACAGATGGGCGATGCTTCCAATTGGACAACGGGATCGGGCATCATCAGTACGGGTACGGACGGAAAACTTCGTTTTACCGTTACCAATCTGGATAAATGGGGTCTGATGGAAATTTACTATACCTATGTCCCGCCTACGGCAACATCCATTACGGTAAGTGTTGCCCGCGGAAAAACTGTCGACGGCAGGGAGGTGAAAGATACATCTCTGCAAGCCGTTGTCAAAATGACGGTAGACAGAAACCATAATGGCGTGCTCGAACGGGAAAACAACGTCGAAACGGAGTATTTCCAGGGTGCGGCAGACAATCTTACCATCAAGCTGACAGACGCAAGCGTGAAGGCGATCAAACAGGGCGCTATGGTCGGAATCGAGGTCGGGTATGTCGGACATGCGGAAGGGAATTTTATCCGTATCAACGGCATAGAGTTCGGCGGTGCCGTAGATCCCGGTTCTCTGCCCAAATTCAATACAAACGTGCTGACGGATACTTCTTATTGGAGCAATCCCGACATCAATGCAATGTGCGATAATGCAGCCCGTTTCGAAGTTACGGACGCTGGGGTGAAAGTTTCTCTTACAGGTTGGGGCAACGTCAATCATTCCGGCATACTTCCCATCGATACGGCAGGTATCCGTGTCCGCGTCAGCGGAACGCCCGGTATGATGATCGACCTGAAATTTGTTCTCCCCAGCGGCAGATCTGTTTTCTATCACGACTATAATGCCGCAACAAATGCAATTCCCGAAGGCGGCACTCTCGAATACGTGCTCGGATGGAGCGATTTTAAGGCGACCAATGACGACGCACTCGCTTTGCGCGAGATGGAAGAAGTGGCGCTCAGGGGCGAGGATGTTATCAAGATCTATCTGGGCGGCTCTACTTCCGATCAGAGTGCAGGGTATATCGTTTATGAAGAGTTTACGATGATCGGAAGCTCGGATTTCAACGAAATGCGCAATCCGTACTTTGAAGAAAGCCTGATGCAGCAGCCGGATCTGTGGCAGATGTATTCGGGCGGAACGGTCACTCCCTGCGCGGACGGAAAAGGTTTCGTCATCACCAATGAAACGGCGGGATGGGAGCTTGCGAGCATTGCCAAAAAAATCCCTGTCGGCGCCAAGTATATCAAAATGACGCTGGGTGAAGTGAAGGTGGATCAGTTTGTCTTTAAGATCCACGGCGACCTGGACAACTTCGGTGTAGAGGACAGCTGGTACAGGCAGGGCGTTGCACAGACGGGTGCCGTCATCTACTATAAGATCGACCCGAGAATTATCGCAAGTCCCGATCAGACGTTTAAAGTTCAGCTTGGTTTTGTAGGAAACGGCAGCATCGAATACAAGGGCTTCCAGTTTATGACGCAGGATGAATATTATGCGGAAGTCGGATTTACGGACGGAGCTATCGGTGCGCCTGACGAATTCGGTCCTAACGGCGATTACAACATCGATAAAGATAATGACGGGATCCGCGACGGCGACAAGCTGGGCAATGTCAGCAAGCTTTCCGTCAAAGGCGGAGAACTTACGTTCAAGGGCGTAGAAGGTGCGGAGTACTACATCGTGGAAATTTATACGAGCGACGGTAAACTGTTTACCACCCGTCAGACAAGTACGGAAACTCTTTCGTTGAGATTCTTGAAGTCCGGAGAATATACATTCAAAGTATATGCTTCGGCGAACAACAGGGCTGATTCCGACAAGGTAAGCGTAGTCGGAAAAATATAAAAAATATTGGAGGGAAAAATGAAAACAGCAACAAGGATAGTGTTGACGCTTTCGCTCGTTCTGGCGTTTGTTTTCGGAGCAGTTGCCTGCTCCGAAAAGCCCGGGCCGCAAGATGTTGCGGCTACGGGCATCACGCTGAACGTGACGGAAAAGACGCTGAAAGTAGGGGAGGAATTTACTCTCACCGCGACGGTCAAGCCGGACGACGCAACGGATAAAACGGTTACGTTTTCTTCGGAAAATACTGCCGTTGTCACGGTAACGGATCAGGGCGTTGTCAAAGCCGTTGCGGAAGGGACGGCAAAAATCGTTGCAAAAACTGTCAACGATAAGAAGGCGGAATGTACCGTAACGGTAGAGAAAAAAGAGGAACCCCAGCCCGAAAAGACATTGGAAAGCATTTCCGTGGCTTCCAGACCCAATAAAGTCGTATATAACGTCGGGGAAACGCTGGATCTTACGGGCGGCAAAATAAAACTTACCTATTCGGACAAAACAAGCGAAACGATCGATATGACGGCAGAAGGTGTTTCCGTCAGCGGATTCGATTCTTCCGAAGTGGCAAAAAGTCAGAAAATCACGGTAACGTATGAGCAAAAAACGTGCGAATTTACCGTAGACATCATGAACGTGGAGTTCACACTCCCCACAAAAACAGTGTATTTTAAGGGCGCAGCACAGCCCGATTTGACGGGCGGTCGCATTGTGGTGACAAATGCAGACGGTTCAAAAGATGATTCCGGCGACTTGCAGGAATGCCTGGATGTTGAAATCACGCAGTTCAACGCTTCCGTTGTGGGTAAATCTGTGTGCAAGTTTACCTATCTCGGAGTGGAGTATTCTTTTGAATTTACGGTTGTCGATTCGGTACACAACAAGGATTCCATTAAGGATGTTAATTACGTCGAAGAAATGAAACTGCGCGTGGATAACGCAATGACGTACAGTGTCGAAGGCAACGGCATTACCATGACGCCGACGGCAAACTGGGGAAAACTTGTGCTCAATGTCACTCCCCCGCAGGGTTCCTATGCACTGATGGTCAAGATCTCTGCAGAGAATGACGGTGCAGTATTCGATATCAATTTTGATAACGGTTTAGGCAATACGCAGTCCGTATGCCAGTATACTTCTTCCTACAAGGGCACGGACAAACCTTTGCACGGTATCAACGGCGATTACACGACGGGCAAGAAAGGAACATTTGAAGGCATTCTCCTGTTTGCGCCTCTCGGAATGGAGGATGCGGAAAATTATGAAGGACCGTTCGGATGGAAGGCGAACGTTCAGCCTGTCATCGACAAACTTGCCGCAGGGCAGACGGTCACCGTTTCCATCGGTATTACGTCCGGGAACAATCCTGTCGTTTTGGAAGAGTTCTATTTCCTTACGAAATCGGAATTTGAAACGGAATATTATCAGGAAGCAGGGATCAATTTGCACGCTCCCGCAAAAACGGAGTACATCGTGGGGGATACCATCGATCTTACGGGCGGCAGTATCGATATCGTCAACCGTTACGGCGATGTGCTGAAAACATTGGCGCTCGACGATGAGGATGTTTCTGTAGAGGGCGCGGATTTCTCTACGGAAGGCACAAAGACGATCACCGTCCGTTACGGCGAGTATTCAAAGACGTTTACCGTGAATGTTGCGGCGGAAAAGGCGAAAATCGAACTTACGCTGCCTGAACGTACATCCTATTATCGTGGGGCAGTGCTGCCCGACCTCGAAGGCGGTTATCTTACGATCACGCCCGCGGGCGGCGAACCTGTACAGGTGCCTCTTACGGACAAAAACGTAAAGGTAAAGACATTCGATTCTTCTACGGTCGGAAAAACAGCGGTTGTTCTTTCCTACCAGGGTGAGGATGTTTCTTTCGAGGCAACCATTGTCGATGCACTGATTGGCACGGATACCCTCAAAAACAAAGACTTCATGTCGGACGTGGGTGCGCACGCAACCAAAGACGCGCTGGGCGCATATTCTTATGACGATCAGGGCAGGCTGGTGGTCAGCTGTGAAACGGGAGATTGGGGCGGTATCGATGTGAGCGGTTATATCCCCAAAGATGCTGTCGGACTCTCCATCAAGGCATTCGGCGACCCTGCGGATTACCTCACAATTAAAATTTCCAACAATCACTCTCCCTTCATCCAGTATATTTCTTCATGGAATATTCCCAGCATTACTTTCGGGGAAGACGGAATGATCTATATGTTTGTTCCTTTTACGTCCTTTACCAACGGTACCGGAGAAGGAATGTACGATCAGGTCATGGAAATGCTCCGCAACGGAGAAAGGCTGACTGTTTCCCTGATCGTGGGTGCGCCTCATGAGCAGAATACAATTACATTTGAAGAATTTGATTTCCTTACCCAGGCACAGGCAGACGAACTCAGGGATACTGTGGCAAGCTGGACGTTGACTCCTCCTTCCAAAACCCAGTATGCGATCGGTGAGCAACTCAGCCTTGTCGGAGGAGAGGTGATCACTTACAATTGCTACGGCGAAGAAATTGATTGCATTGAGCTTTCGGACGAGTCTGTACAGGTAACGGGATTCAGCTCCGAAACGGCAGGAGAGGTCACTGTATCCGTAACGTTTATGGAAACGACAAAGACGTTTACAGTCAAGATCACGGAGTCTGCCGCTACGGTAGAATTTACGCAGCCTACAAAGTCATCCTACTATAAAAACGAAAAAGTGGATTTGACGGGCGGCAAACTTACAGTCAAACGCACAGGCGAAGAGGATGAGATCATCCCTCTCACGCAGCAAATGCTTTCAGTTCCCAATCCTACGGCAGAAGTAGGACAAAAAACCGTGAAGTTTGTATATAACGGCGCGGAATACGATTGGCAGATCACGGTCATCGATAACCTGTGGACGAGTGCAAACCTCAAAGATGCGGCTTATATGGCCGGGAACGCTTATATGAGCAGTGATGCCAACCCCACCAATTATCAGACTACAGAAAACGGACTTGTGCTTTCCACAGGAGGCTGGGGTGTAGAGATCCGTACCCATGCAGAAGCAAAGGCATACAAGGCGGTCAAGATTACCGTGAACGGTGTGGTCGGTGCAAACTTTATCATCAATCTGCGCTACATCAAAGACGGCGTAACCATCACCAGCGCTTTCAGTTCCGAATGGGGCGGCAGAGAATATGGCAGAATTCCTGCGGAAGGAGATTATACGTTCTATATTCTTCTGGAAAATTCTGAAACTGCTTTTGGTAACAATATGGAAAATGTCAAGCCGGTCATGGAGGCGGGAGCAGAATTCATTATCTCAATGAACTACACAAATCCTGACGGGAAGACAGATAACTATACTGTCAAAGAAATCGAATTTTTGACGGAAGAAGAATATCAGGCAAGCCAGTCTTAAAAAACAGATCGCGGGCGGGGGCAACCTCGCCCCGATTTACAATAAGGAGAAAAAATGTTTAAACCCGATTATAACAACATTGTAGATTGTGCAAAAAATAAAAAACCCAAAAGAACACCTCTTTACGAACACGGTATCAGTGATACCATCATGGAGAGAATAACGGGGAAGAAGTTTGCGCATTTGTTGCAGACGGACATGGACGCATATTTCAAAGAGTATTGTGATTTCTTCTTAAAAATGGGGTACGATACGGTCACTTTTGAAGGGAATATCACCAATATCCTTCCTTTCGGAGGCGCGCTGGCACACCCGAGGCCGGGTTATATCGACAGCCGGGAAAAGTTTGAAAGTTATCCGTGGCAGCAGGTCAAAGAACTGTATGTCAAACATTTCGACGGGTATTTCCGCGCGCTGAAAAAAAATATTCCGGAAGGGATGAAGGCGATCGGCGGTGTAGGGAACGGAGTTTTTGAAATCGCACAAGATCTGGTAGGCTATGAAAACCTGTGCATTCTCTCTTTTGACGATCGCGATCTGTATGCGCAGATCTTTAAAAGAGTCGGAGAGATGATGTATGGTATCTGGGAATGGTTTTTGCAGACATACGGCGATGTTTATTGCGTTTGCCGTTTCGGGGACGATCTCGGATACAAGAGCAATACCATGCTGTCCTATGAGGATATACGGGAGTTTGTTATCCCTCAGTATAAAAACATTGTGGCGCTGGTGCACAGTTTCAACAAACCTTTTCTTCTGCATTCTTGCGGCTGCATATTCAATGTTTTTGATGACATTATTTCGGAAGCAAAAATAGATGCAAAACACTCCAATGAGGATCAGATTGCCCCGATGCGTCGCTGGGTAGAGGAATACGGCGACAGAATCGGAAACTTTGGCGGAGTGGACACAGACCATCTTGTGCGCATGGATCTGGCTGAACTGAAAAAAGTTGTGGAAGAGGTTTATGCTTTGGCTCAAGAGAAAAATGGCGGCTTTGCGATCGGAAGCGGAAATTCTATTCCCGATTATGTCGACCCGGAAAGATATCTGCTGATGGTCAACACTGTCAGGAAGTTGCGCGGGGATTTTAATTAAACAATGAAAGTTTTCAATCCGTGGCTGACGCCTAAAATATTTGGCGACTTTACAGAAATTGAGCAAACGGTACAATGTTTTTATGACCATTATGCCGATTATATCCGCGGCAGCGAAAAGACGGTGATCAATTTTTGTACGGGAAACGGAGACCATATTCTCAACTACGCGGGCATGGATGATACGACGGAATTTGATTGGGCAAGGTACAATCGATATGTCTGCGATGAAGGAGTAACGGTGCGTGACCATAATCTCGGCTGGCTGAAAGACTGTTACGAGCCGCAGGTACACGACGCGGAATATTACCCCAAGGGGCCCTCTTTTCTGACAAGCGACAAGAGGATGAACAATGCTCTCCTTCTGTCCGTATATCGCGCTTTTTATAAGATTGCAAAAGAGCGTGGGATCAATGTGCAGATTCTGGAATATCTCGAACCCGGTCCTGAATTTTGCGATTCTGTCTGGAAACGGGAAAGACATCCCGAGTGTCTTTCAAACATGGTCATCGACGTATGTGCAAAGCTGAAAGGGGACGAACATCGTTACAGCGCTTACCCGGATGGAATTGCGGAGGGAACCCCTGTTTCCGAATTTATTGCTCGGCAATGCCGTAACTTTGTCCGTGATTTCGGGATCGACGGGATCTGTCTGGGAAACCAGTTCGGGCTTCTCGGATTTTGGGATCCTCAAGCCGCTCCGCCGCTTACGCAGGAAAGGGAGGACGCCATCGGAAAGTTTTTCCGAACGATGCGCAGCGAGCTGGAAGGAAAACTCTTGTATTGGATGGACAGTTACCATCCCGTCGAAACGGAAATTTCCGTTTGGGGGATGAGAACGGAAAACTATGCTTGTCTGGACGGCATCATTGTATCCTCCTTTGCTGTGCTTGTAAAGGAAGAACTTCTCATTCCCAACATTCAGAGCAAGCGAAAAGTTTGCGATATTTGCTTGCAAAAACCGGACGTATTGTTTACAATGGATTTTGTCGATCCGTGGTATCAGTATCGCGTGTATGTGGATTATCCCGACAAATACGAGTACCAGCGTCAGTGCTTTGAAAAGGTTAAAAATTTATGCGATGGAGTGTCCTTTTTTGCAAACGATACGTTCGGGCTGTATGTTTTTGAAAAGTCCCTGCGGGATACGCTGAAAAGGATACTGCAGTGAGGAATAACTTATGACCGGAAAACAACGAATCATAAACGCATTGACATTTCAGGATTTTGACAGAGTTCCGATCGAGGCATTGGATGCTGCGGGAACACCCTATGTATATCCGGATTGGTTTACGGGCGGAAAACCCGGCGTGATCGGCAGGTATAAAGACGGCTGGGGCTGTGTTTGGGAAGTGTTGGAAGAAGGAGTATGCGGAGAAGTAAAGGTACATCCGCTGGCAGATTGGTCTGCGCTGAAAACATTCCGCCCTCCTTATGATATTTTAAAGCGCGCCGATTTTTCACAGGTGAACCGTTCGTGTGAGGAACAGAAAGACAAGTTTATCATAAACGAGTGGGAACCTGCCATGCCCAATATCTTTGAAAGGATGCAGCATTTGCGCGGTACGGAACAGCTTTTTATGGATCTTGCTTACGGTGATGCGGAAATCTATCAGCTGCGCGATATGCTGCAGGAATATTTTCTGATACAGATGGAGATCTGGTGCAAGACAGACGTTGATGCCGTACATATTCACGATGACTGGGGTACGCAGATCTCTCTGTTGATCAGTCCGGAAATGTGGCGCGAGTACTTCAAGCCCATGTATAAACAATATTGCGATCTCGCAAAGAAATACAAAAAATTTGTCGTGATGCATTCGGACGGGTACATTGAAAGCATTCTTCCCGATTTGATCGAAATCGGCGTGAACGCGATCAATTCGCAGCTTTTTTGTATGCCTATCGAAAAACTTGCCGAAAAATATCACCATAAAATTTGTTTCTGGGGAGAGATCGACAGGCAGTATGTGCAGCCTTTCGGGACTGTACAGGATATGTATAACGCCTGCGACAGGATCGCAAGCGCATTTTTCCCTTATGGAAAAACGGGGTTTGTGGCAATCGGATATTACACAATGAACACCCCCGAAGAAAATAAAAAAGCAGAGTTCGACCGTTGGGAGTATATCAGCGGGCGCCTGGACAGTTATCGGAGATAAAACTTCAAAAAAGGGAGACAGGATATGTTTTTGGAAGAATACCGCAGGTGGCAGCATAAGGCAGAAGATCCCGAAATGCAAAGACAGCTGAAAGAGATTTCCTTGGATGAAAAGAGCATCGAGAATAAATTTTACAGGGAATTGCAGTTCGGTACGGGGGGACTGCGCGGAGAGATCGGCGTAGGCACAAACTGCCTGAATATTTATACGATCGGTAAAGCCACACAGGGTGTGGCAGATTATCTGAAAAGCATTGACGGAAAAACAGCAGTGATAAGTTATGACAGCCGCATCAATTCAGATGTTTTTGCGCAGCGTACCGCCTGCGTGCTTGCCGAAAACGGTATCAATGTCTTTATTGTTCGGGAACTGATGCCCACGCCTTTTTTGTCTTTTGCAACCAGATATTTCAAGGCGGATGTCGGTATCATGATCACAGCCAGCCATAACCCTGCCAAATACAACGGTTATAAGGTTTACGGAAAAGACGGATGCCAGATCACAGACGAGGCTGCCTCTGTGATTACGTCGTTCATTTCCCGTGTGGATTGTTTTGATGTGAAGACAAGCCCTTATTCCGCCTATGTTCTTAAAGGGTTGATAAGACCGATCGGAGACGAGGTGGAGGAAGCATATCTTGCCGCGGTGGAGAAACAGAGCGTCGGGAACGCAGAAGGTTTGCGCATAACATATACGCCTCTGAACGGGACGGGGTATCGCATTCTTCCCAAAATGTTGGTAAGGCTGGGTGCGTCGGTAACGCTTGTCGGCGAACAGGCTGCTCCGGACGGGAATTTCCCTACCTGTCCATATCCCAATCCGGAAAAACCTGCCGCAATGCAGCTGGGGCTCAGTTATGCCAAAGAGGCAGGATCCGACCTCCTGCTTGCGACGGACCCCGATGCAGACAGGGTGGGGATCGCCGTCAGGACGGAAGACGGGTACAAACTGATGAGCGGGAACGAAGTCGGCGTTCTGCTGATGGATTTTTTGCTTTCGCTGCGCAAAAAAGAGGGAACGCTTCCCCAAAATGCGGTTGTCGTTAAAACCATTGTCACAACAAAACTGGCGGGAAAAGTAGCAAAAAAATACGGCGTGAACCTGATCAATGTTCTGACCGGATTCAAATACATCGGGGAACAGATCGGACGCCTGGAAAAACAGTCGAGGGAAAGCGATTTTATTCTCGGGTTTGAAGAAAGCTACGGTTATTTGTCCGGAACGTACGTAAGAGACAAGGATGCAGTGGTTGCCTCTATGCTGATCGCGGAGATGGCGGCGTATTATAAAAAGCAGGGGAAGACTTTGATGCAGAGAATGCAGGAACTGTACGCAGAATACGGAACGTATACGCACAAACTTCTCAGCTTTGAGTTTTCCGGCGCGGAAGGCGCAAAAAAAATGCAGACTGTTCTAAAAGGATTGCGCGAGACTCTTCCTTCGGAGTTTGCCGGGCTTCGGGTGGAATCCTGCATCGATTATCTTACGCAGAAAGAGTATGACTTGCCGAAATCAAATGTTTTACAGTTTGATTTGGAAAAGGATGCACAGGTGATCATCCGTCCTTCCGGAACAGAACCGCAGATCAAAGTGTATCTTACGGTAGCACAGACGCCGGAAGAGAATGGCAAACAGTTGATTTGTCTTGAAAACGCAATGCGTGAATTGTTATCGTAAATACAGCGGGGCAGGCGCAAATTAGCGCCTGCCCCGTCTTTGTTGTACGATAAAATTGTTTTATTTATGCAAGTATTTTGCGGCGATGATCTTGTTGTTGCGCGCGATCATGTTCAGATATCCGTCTACCGTCCGCGGGAAATTGTCACATTCCGCAGGTTTTTCCGAGCTGTCGCGGTATCTCGCCACGTATCCTTTGATCTGTGTGACGATGTTCACCAGAGAACGGAAAAGTTCAAATACCGTGAATTTATAAAACTTATCGTCGCGGATGGTCACCACCCATGCCGAAGGATGCAAGATCTTGCTGGCGCTGGCGTAGGCGGCGTGCCGTTCGCTTAACCCCGCGATCTTTTGCAGTCCGTCTTTGAAGTTCAGCCTGTATTCCTTGCCGAACCCTTCGCGGAACCCTTCCACGTATTCCAGCCAGCCGTAGTTGATAAAGGCATTGCGTTCTTTTACGCCGAAAGCCTTGCATTCTTCCGAAAGACGCTGTTGGAGTTCCTCCGCACGCGGATTTCCCTCCATGTCAAAGTATTCCATGTGCTTGATGTAGCGGAAAAACAGGTCCTCGCCTTTGGTGCAAAGGACGATGAGCACGCACTCCAGCTCGTGCAGGTGCCGCCACAGAATAACGGCGTCACAGCTGTTGCCCGCGGCGAGCAGGTGAATGACGCTCTTGATGGTCACCATCGCCTTTTTGAAAAGGTTGTTGATGCCGTTCATGCGCCTGTCAGGGCCTTTGAAGCTGCCCAGAATGTACAAAGAATAGCTGCAGGCCATGTTGTAAGCGGCGATCTCGGGGGAGTATTCGGAGGTATTGGAGATTTTTTCCACGTTGAGGTGCTCGTTGATGACGATGTACACGGCAACGTCGCGCACAAGCATTTCCCTGTATTTTTCATCCGCTTCCAGCTTCTGAATGAGTTCTTCGGGCAGGTGCGAGGTGTGGAAAAGATGATAATAATAGATATAGCTGACGATTTCGTCCAGTCTTGCACCGTCCAGGGTGCGCAGGCGGATCTTCCTGTTTTGCAGTTCTTCGACGTAGCGGTCTTTGACGCGCTCGTACATTTCCCGTATGAAATCCGCGTTTGCCGTCCTTCCTGTCAGGCGGGAAAGCCGCGCCAGCTGTGCGGCAAAAATATGGACTTCCATTTGATCGATGATGTTGGGCACGACGTTTACCTCCCGATGGATTTCCAATATTATAGTACATTCGGGCGCAAAAATCAAGGAGTTTTCTCCGCGGGGATTTTTTTCACACAGAGATTGACTTTTCCATGCGGCAGTGCTATCATTAAGGAAAAATTGCGGGAGGGAGAAGTATGCAGTATCGCAATCTGGGAAAGTGGGGGCTGAAAGTCAGTGAGATCTCCATAGGGAGCTGGATGACCGATCTAAACGGTCTGGGCGCGGCGGAAACAGCGCGCCAGAGCATCCGCGCCGCCTACGACGCGGGCGTCAATTTCTTTGACTGCGCCGACGCATACAGCGGCGGTGAAGCGGAAAAGTTTTTGGGCAAAGCCCTGCGCGAATACAAGCGCAGTTCGTACGTCGTGTCGTCCAAGGTCTTTTTTCCGGTCGGCAGGGGAGCCAACGATTGGGGGTTGTCCCGCAAGCATATCATCGAGCAGGTGGATTCCTCCCTCAAAAACATGAAACTGGATTATCTCGACCTGTATTTTTGCCACCGTTTCGATCCTACCACGCCCGTGGAGGAAACAATGCAGGCGCTTTCGGACATGGTGGCGCAGGGCAAGATCCTGTATTACGGCGTCAGCGAATGGTCGCCCGTGCAGATCATGAAAGCGCTGTCCGTCATCCGCGAACTGCATCTGCGCCCGATGAGCGTCATCCAGCCGCAATACAACATGATCGACCGCTATATCGAGGACGAGATCGTGCAGATCTGTGCGGAAAACGGCATCGGTATTGTACCGTTTTCGCCGCTGGCGCAGGGTCTTCTGACGGGTAAATACCGCAAAGGCCAGCCGTTGCCTGCGGGTTCGCGAGCGACGCATCAAGCGGGCAAACAGATCAACAAACTTCTCACGGACGCAAACCTGGAAAAGGTGGAAAAGCTCTCCCGTGTTGCCGCGCAGCTGGGTGTGCCGCTGTCTGTAATGGCGCTGTCGTGGGTTTTGCGGCTGCCGCAGATCTCCTCCGTTATCACGGGCGCAAGCAAGCCGGAACAGGTGGAAGCAAACGTTGCCGCAAGCGGTTTTACCATTCCGGACGACGCCATGGAAGAGATTGAGGACATTCTCCGCTACCGCCCCTTTGTGCGCAAGATCGGCTGAAATATTTTTAAGGACACAAGCCGTTTTTCCTGCGTTTTTTATCAAACAAAAACCATCGGCTGAAATTCAATGCCCCCAAAAGACTCTCTGCCTTTTGGGGACGCTTTATTTGGCGGCGGGGGGTATTTTTTATGACTCGATCGAGGAAAAGACAAGTCTCGGACAAAGATCTTGTCTTTTTTCTTTTTCTTCTTGACATTTAAAATTTTGTATGCTATTCTGTAAATACATAGATATACGATGTATTGATAAAATAGGTATCGGAGGGCGAGAGATGCGGTTCAGTAAGGAATTGGTAAAGGGCAGTACGGCAATGCTGGTGCTGAGTGTGATGCAGAAGGGGGATCTGTACGGATACCAGATCATCAAAGAGTTGGAAACCGTTTCGGAAAAGGCATTCAGCATGAATGAAGGTACGCTGTATCCCATTCTGCACGCGTTGGAAAAGGAAAAATATCTGGAATCCTACTGGGAAGAAACTCTTTCGGCGCGCAAGCGGAAATATTATCGTCTGACCGATCGGGGGAGGAAAGAGCTGGCAAAAAAGAGAGCGGAATGGGAAGAATATTCTTCGGCGGTGGAAAAGGTGTTGAAGGGGGCAATGAATTATGCCCGATAAGCAATCCTTTCTTGCGGAGGCGTGCGCGGACATTCCCGACCGCAGAACGCGCGAACGGGTGAGGGAGGAGTTGAGTGCGCACATTGAAGATAAGGCGGACGAGTATGTGATCTGCGGAGAAACGGCGGAAGAAGCGGAAGTCAGAGCGGTAAGAGAAATGGGGGATGCCAAGCGGCTGGCGCGCGAATTGGCGCAGGTCAACAGTTTTTTCCCGTTGGGGCGTTTCCGTAGCGCTGTCACTCTCTTTTATGTTGGGCTGATTTTTGTCAGCTTTTATATCGATATCGGTTTTTGGGACGATTTTTTCCTTCTTTGCGGTACTTGTATGATGTTTCTGGCGTGTTTTTTTCTCCGCAAAGGGAACTCCCTGTTGTTTACGGCTTGGGCAGTATCCTGGGTGCAGTTGTCTTTAGTGACGGCAAACCTGGTTCTTTATGCGGTACCGCCTTTTTCGGACAGAGAAAATATACAAATTGTTCTGGCGCTTGCTGCGGCTATTTTTCATCTTGTCAAGGTTTGTTGTGTATGTTTCGGACTGGCTGTCTGCGCGCAGGGAAAGTATCGGGACGGTGCAATTTTATCCGGAGCGCTCTATATCTTTGCGAATGCAGCCGTTTTTCTGGTATCGGGATCGGCGGCTGTTTCCGTCATTTTAGCAGTTTTGTTTGTTGTTATCATGATTTTCGTGCTGCGCGGGATCCGTCTTGCCGGGCAGGATCTGTGGAAAAGGGATGTTGAGGTAAGGGCTGTAAAGACATCCGTTCTCCGGAAAGTGATCCCGAGCAGTGTTTTTGTTTTTACATTTGCCGCCATGCCCTGTATGAGTGTTGCCGTAACGTTTTCCGTGCCGAAAGGGGAAATATACGATGCGAACGACGTCATCGGAGAGGAAACTCTGCTTGCGGATCGCATTAAAGGGGAAATGCAAAAGCAGTTTGCTCTCACAGATGGCGGCGACTTGTTTCAGCTTGCTTTGCGGGACGTGGCGTTGAGCGACTGGCTGAAAATGCAGAAGATCCTGGAAGGGGGCGAGGCCTTTTTCGGGTATGAAACTTTTTCCGATCGGGAGAAGTTGTGGATCTGCGTGTGCGGACAGGACAGAACGGCAGAGGTCGTCTGTTTTTTCCGTTATAAAAACCGTACGGCTACGGGTGCGGTTCAGAGCATTTATATGTTGGAAAATGCCTTTTTTTATGACAGGGACGAAATAAAATATGTACACTTATATACGGAGCAGAGAGAGGATTACCTGATGTTGCCTTCCTATAAGTGTTATACTACATTCCATGGAGCGGGGGAAGAGTATAAGCTCTCTGCAAACAGGCGGGAACAGCGCGGTTACGCGGCTTTTTCCCTGGTGCTGGGTGACTACGGTTCTTTTTCCTGTACGGAGCAAGCATATTGTCAGACGATTCCGTTCCGGATCCCGTTTTCGTATGATTTTTTGGAAAACGGGAAAAGACCGTCTTTCGGCTGGGAAGAATACAGCGAGCGGCGGTTTACAGTTTCTCCTTCCGCATAAAAAACCGCCCGCATTTTGCGGGCGGTAATGATTATACGGGTAAAATTCTGAAAATGTGCTTGCTGATGATCATAAATACAAGGTCGAGGATCCAAATGATGTTCCAGCCGAACAGGAGGCGCAAAAGCGCCGCAACGATCTTTCCTTCCATCAGACGGGTAATGAATCCGCAGATGAAAGAGGTTACGGGAATGATCGCAAGGATCACGCTGACAAGATAGCTAAGACCGAAATAATCGCCTTTTTTTGCCATGTTGGTTTTCTCCTTATCAAGAATTTGATACTATTATTATACTATCGAATCCCTGAAATGTCAATGTTTCTCAAAAAAAAGTGTAAGAAGGCACTTTTGTCTGCGATCGATCTCCAAAAGCCTGTTCGGGAGAAAACAAAGCATCGGATCTACTTCTAAATGAGCTCATATTTCCCGAACCACTTCTTTTTGAAATGAAATTCTACATTTTTGGGAGAAATTCCGATCCTTCTTGAACTACAATCATATACCAGATAGGCTTCGTTTTTTCTGCCGACGTCCACACTTTTCTGTTCGCCCTCTCTTACCGTCATAAGCAATTTTGTAAACCCGGTTTTAACGGAGGCATTGATCTCGGGCGCCGCAGTCGAGGAATCATACAAATACACCTCCGCCGTAATTTTTACGCCGCGATCGATACTGACCGTTACAATTTTTTCGTCCCTTTTTCCGGAAGGTAAAATGGGAGGCTCGATGATTTGCGTTCCGTAACGATAATAGTTTTCTTCATCGCACTCTTTCAGCCTGCAACCTTTTGCAAAGGTGATCTTCGCATTTTTTTGCCCGTATCTTTTAAAGGCCAGGGCATACTTGCCGATCTTCGTCACGCTTGCAGGGACGTATACACTTTCCAGACTGCTGAGGGAGGAAGTGCAATAAAGCGCATAGTCGGGGATTTCCGTCACTCCCTCCGGCAGGATCAACGATTTTACGTCCATCAGCTGTCGGTACAGAAACGGACTTATCTGCACGACGCGCTCTCCCTCGACTGTTGCCGGCAGACGCAGTTCCGCTTCCGGATCGATCTCTCTTTCATATCCGCACAGGCAAGCGCCCTCCGCATACAGCGCATAGATATAACCGTCATCCGTTTTGCCGAGGGAACGGAAGCCGCCGAGCAGCGGATTTTTATAGAAACAAAATTCTCTCTGATAATTTTGAGGCGGTCGATAATATGTTTCTTTTCGATAACTGTTGCCGAAATTTTTTTCAAATTCAGCCGCATCGCCTGCATAGCACAGCGTTTGTCCGACGGCAAAGGCATTTTTTTCGATCGACTGCAGAGATTCCGGCAGCACCAGAACGGGGACCGACGTGTCTGCCAACCCGTTCTCTTCTATATTGCACAGCGAGGTGCACGCGGAAAGATCGATCCTGCGGACAATATTTTCCCTCCTTACGCCGCCTTCGGAATCCGCGTCCCAATCGAACATTAAAGCTCCTTTACCGATAGACAGCAAGGTAGAGGGGAGTATCACTTCATTGTAATCCACCCTCGAAAATACGTGATCTCCCAGCGCGATGACGCCCTCCGGTACCTTGATTTTTTTGAGCTTGCCGTTGTATTTGATGAGTGTTCCGTCTTCGATCACAAAGAATCGGTTGATCTCGTCCTGGTGCATATGTACCGTCTGTGCGTGAATGTTTGTCGTCTGCGTGATGTTCGCATTGATGTTCGTTTGGTAGTGATAGTTGTTGACCGCTTTTTCCGTGATGAACGCCGTTCCGCAATGCGGGCAGATCCCTGCTTCGTGCGTGCTGTCTACCTGAATATTTGCGCCGCACTGCGTACATTTTGCCGGTACCAATGGCATATTTTTTCTCCTTTCTGAATAAATTCCCTCTGTGCCGTATTCTGCTTCCTCTTGTGTCCGCTCAGACAAGGTCAATTCGATTATATCATATTAAATTTAAAAACGCAATAAATGGTAAAAACTTTAAGAGGTGCCGCCGTGTTTTTTTCGGGTTCAGTAATTACGCTAATAGATTCTATAATTATTCCTGATAAATAAAAAGCTGAAAAATGTTTGACAAAAGCATTCCAATTTCATATAATAAAAAATGTAAACAGCAAGGGCGCTGTGAGTGATGTTTTTTTCACATACTCACAGTGCCTTTTGTTTTATCACACAGAGAGCCGACAGGCAAAGGAGAATCGCCATGATGAAAGTCCCCGAAATGTTTGGAGAAAATGTGTTTAACCTGCAGGTGATGCAGGATAAGCTGCCGAAAGAAGTCTTTAAATCCCTCAAAAAGACCATTGACGAAGGTACGCCGCTGGACGCAGGCATTGCAGGCATTGTAGCAAACGCCATGAAAGACTGGGCGGTGGAAAAGGGCGCCACCCATTACACACACTGGTTCCAGCCGATGACGGGCATCACGGCGGAAAAGCACGACAGCTTTATTACCCCCACCAAGGACGGCAAGGTCATCATGGACTTCTCGGGTAAGGAATTGGTGGTGGGCGAGCCGGACGCTTCCTCTTTCCCCAGCGGCGGCGTGCGCGCCACCTTTGAAGCGCGCGGTTATACCGCATGGGATCCCACATCCTTTGCCTTCATAAAGGACGGAACGCTCTGCATCCCCACGGCGTTTTTCTCTTACAGCGGCGAAGTACTGGACAAAAAGACGCCTCTTTTAAAGAGTATGCGTGCGCTCAACAAACAGGCGCTGCGCATCCTGCGCCTGTTCGGAAATACCACAGCTAAGCACGTATCGCCCACGGTCGGTGCGGAGCAGGAATATTTCCTCATCGATCGCAAAATGTACGATGCGCGCAAAGACCTCATCTTTTCGGGCAGGACGCTGTTCGGTGCAAAGCCTCCCAAGGGTCAGGAACTGGAAGACCATTATTTCGGGCCAATCAAGGCGCGCGTGAGCGAATTTATGCACGATCTGGACGTCGAGCTGTGGAAACTGGGCATTCTTGCCAAGACAAAACACAACGAAGTGGCTCCTTCCCAGCATGAACTCGCGCCCATCTTCACCGTCACGAACGTCGCGTCCGATCAGAACCAGCTGATGATGGAAACGATGAAAAAAGTCGCTGCAAAGCACGGGCTGTACTGCCTGCTGCACGAAAAGCCGTTTGCAGGCGTCAACGGTTCCGGTAAGCACAACAACTGGTCAATGTGTACGGATACGGGGCTCAACCTCCTCGATCCCGGTTCCACCCCTGCGGAAAACAGTCAGTTCATCACTTTCCTACTCGCCGTTGTCAAAGCGGTGGACGAGTACCAGGATCTGCTTCGTCTTTCTGTGGCAAGCGCGGGCAACGACCACCGTCTGGGCGCCAACGAAGCGCCTCCCGCCATCGTGTCCATGTATATAGGGGATGAGCTTGCCGAAGTCATCGACGCGCTCGAACACGATACAAAATACAGCGGCAAGGGCAAACAGGTGATGAAACTGGGCGTGGATACCCTTCCCGACCTCCCCAAGGACACCACCGACCGCAACCGCACTTCTCCGTTTGCGTTCACGGGCAATAAATTTGAATTCCGTATGCTGGGTTCCACTTTCTCGATCGCCGGGCCCAACATCATTCTCAATACCATCGTGGCGGATGAGCTGCGCCAGTTTGCGGACGAACTGGAGGGGGCAAAGGACTTCAATGCCGCTCTGCACGAACTCGTTTCGCGTACCATTCGCGAGCACAAGCGCATTATCTTCAACGGCAACAACTATACGGATGAATGGACGGAGGAAGCAAAGCGCCGCGGGCTTTTGAACCTGCGCAACAGCGCGGAGGCTCTGCCGCACTTTGTGGATGAGAAAAACATCGCGATGTTCGAGCGCAACAGCGTCTTTACCCGCCGCGAAGTGGAATCGCGTACGGATATCATGCTGGAAAACTACGGTAAGGTGCTCACCATCGAGGCGCTCACCATGATCGAGATGGGCAAAAAGGATATTTTCCCTGCCGTCAATGCTTACATCGCCGACCTCTGCAAGGCGATCCGAGATAAGAAAGAACTGGGCATCTCCTGCGCCGCGGAGGAAGAACTTGTCAAAAAACTTTCTTCCTCTAATGAGGCAATGTATTTCAAGGCAGGGGAGATCGAAAAACTTCTGGTAGAAGTCAAGGGGCTTTCCGGTTCGGAAAAGGTTGCACACTTCTTTGCGGATAAGATTATTCCGGTCATGCAGGAAATGCGCGCGTATGCCGACGATATGGAAGTGAATACTGCCAAAAAGTACTGGCCGTTCCCCACTTACAGCGACATCCTTTTCAGCGTGTAATTTTACAAACTTTCCCGCGCCCGGGCAGGGCGCGGGGATAAGATCTCCCGCAGGTCGGGGGACGCAAATGCAGCCGTAATTTTTCGGCGGCAAAAGATCAAAGACGCAACGGCGCGGAACATAAAAGCGGATTATCCCCGCGGGCTATTGCCCCAAAGTTTTCCCTCTTACGTTCCGCGCCCTTATTTTACCTGAAAATATTACAATTTATCATAAAGGATATAAATTATGGACGGTATATTCGGTTCGACGGGCGTTTGGTTTCTGATCGGCGCCATTCTCGTCTGGTTTATGCAGGCAGGATTTGCCATGGTGGAAACGGGCTTTACGCGGGCAAAGAACGCGGGAAACATCATTATGAAAAACCTGATGGACTTCTGCCTCGGAACCATCGTGTTTGTGCTGCTCGGTGCCGGGCTGATGATGGGGGAGGACGCCCTTTTCGGGTTGG
>CASFBD010000005.1 GCA_949292885.1 uncultured Bacillota bacterium | reverse complement strand
GCGGCTTACCCCGCTTTTTCGTCGTGCTCTTTTTTTCTCCAAAAATTTTTATAATTCTTTCTCTTTTTTGCTTGACTTTTCAATAGTTAGCTCCTTTTTGTATTTCAACTTCCTATCTGTCCCTTTCGGGCGGATAGGAAGTTACAGACCGTCCGCAATTTTTCGTTCCAAGCCGCGCATATTTTTTAACTGCTTGCTTACATTATAATCCATATCTTTCTAAATAGCAATAGGAAAGGCAAAAATAATATTACATTTTTCACGATTTTATGGACACATCCCTGTTTTTTAGTCATGACAAGGGAAAAAACCCCTCTTACCTCCTTCGGAAAAGACAACCCCTGCCTTCTCCTGCAGTTCTTTTTTTATCGTCTTGCTCCTCCAAAAAACACAATCCGTCAGTCGTTAAGTCTGCTTCATTCATAACATAAAGAGGCCGTCCGCATTTTCTTGCGGACGACCTCTTTAATACTGGGACGGAACCAACCGTTCCGTCCCCCCTTTCAAACTGTGAACTTATATCTCTGTTTCTTCCGCGACTCTTTTTGCGGGAGGCAATCAGCGAATGCGTGGCGACAAAGATACCAAACACGCTTGCCGCGCCCAGAATGCCGTCGACACATAGAGAGTAATTTGCAAAGACCAGTCATGCCCGTCGTGTGGAGGCTTATACGCATTTATCTGCCTGTCAGACAACACCCTCTATGTATTCCGAAAGTCTGCTGCCCCAGTCTGCCTGTGCAATTACCGAGGGATGACCGTTTGCAGCCGACGTATTGGAAACGATTGTGAAAGGATTATAAACGATCTTATCGTCATTCATTTGTTCGCAGGCAGAGACAATCCCCTTATCGATTTTATCGTTTTTACCCATCATTCCGTACAGACAAATTATGTACGCATCCGGGTTTTTCTGCCTTACAAATGTGAGGAACTCCTTATAATCGGCAGGAAAAAGATCCGCATAAGAAGCATTGGAAGAAAGGTAGGATGCCTCGTTCGTCCCCAGATTGATGACAACAACGTCCGGCGAAAAATCAAAGGCATATTCTTCCGTGTTTGCAAAAGATACCTGCCGGTACAAATCCGCCATATTGATATCTTTCGACCAATGGTACGCTTTCGTGCAGATACCGCTCCACGCGACGACAGAATAGTCCGCGTTCAGTTTTTGCGCAGCAACATATGCGTAAGATCTCGTGCAATCAGAATTGTTTACGCTCCAGCTTTCCCCCGCCGTGCCGAGCACGCCGTATCCGGCAGAAATGGAATCTCCCACGATCTCGATTTTCAGGTCTGATTTTTCGGGCACGCAGAGGAATTTCTCCGCTTCAAAAGAAAGAATGTCCCAGTACGCGTTTTGCATTTCCGTCGCTTTGACAAGACGGATCTCGTGGAAACCCTGCGGCAGCCCTTCCGCAAGAGTGTATATTCTCTTGCCTGCAGGCACACTGATACGTTCTTCCGCCTCCACGCCGTCCACCCAGACGCGCAGATATCCCGGCGCCGTTGCCGAAATTTCCACCGAAAGCCCGCCTCCGGCAATTCCAACCTCTACGGCGTTTGCTGTATGGTCGAGGTTGAGTATCCCGTCCTCGATGTAACTTCTGCCGTAAATGTTAACAAACTCCTCATCAAAGCTGTTCACCTGTTCTGCGGTCGCCTCTGCCACAACGGTAACGTTTATCCTTGCGGAAAGCTCGTCATAGCTCGCCGTAATTTCGGCTTTTCCGCCGGAAACACCTGTCAGCACCCCGTCCTGCACCGTGACAACACCTTCATCCGAAGAAGTAAATTTCAAAAGCGAAACATCCGCTGCAGCCCCGTCGGCAGTAAACGTAAAGGACAACCCCTTATTTTCTCCCTCCGCGAGAACATAATCCTGCTCATCAAACTGCAATACGTATTCCGTTTTTTGTTCCGTCTGGTCAGACGGATCCTCTGGCGAAGGGTCGTTATTTTCCTCCGTGAAAGCGCATCCTGCCATGCAAAACACTGCCGCAAACAGGAAACTCAACGCCCGTGACTTTGCATTCAGTTTTTTCATTGTTCACCCCTTTTCTGTTCGGTGTTTTTGCCGTACCCGAACAAATTTTTTTTGCGGGCGGCAAAATTTGCCGCCCGCACTTCCCATCACCTTCGTATCGGCAGACAAAAGAGCTGTTAAGGATGATAATATACGCTCATGTTCCTGTCAATACGTATTTAACCTTTCAGCGCTGTGCTTATTTTCCGAATACCGTTATCCCGATCACGCAGACAGTTGAAAATCCTTTTGCACGTTTTCTTCGTTGTAGAGCATCATTTCACCTACCCTGTATTCCGTGACGGTATTGTCCGTCTGAGCAAAAGCACAACGATTGACCATGAGAATACTTGTTTTAAGGAAGACTGTTACCCATTCGTCCGTTTTAAACTCGGTAAGCTGGTTCCCTTCCGCATCGAACATATAAGCAAATACGACGCTGCCTTCAATTGTGGAACCTTCTTTCAGCGAATGTACCGCACCTCCGGGGCCTCCGACAAAGAACGCCGCCTCCGAACCGTTTTCCACATACAGTTCCACAGCCACATAATCGTACTGGCCGTACAGAGCGTCGTTGCGGAAATCTACGCGCGTATCCCAGATCGTGCAGCCTTCAATGTTTTTGTAGAGATATACGTCTTCTTTACCCTGATAAGATTCCTCTTTCACCCAGAAATTTTCGATTGACTTGGAATTAACGGGCTTGAAGATGGAAACATTGTCCCTGTCAATATAATCGCGGGTGTCGCTGATGTTCAAGGTAACAGTATAGTTTGCGCCCTCAGCCGTCTGTATTTCTACATTTTTGACAACGGTTGCAAGCGAACAACCGGGAATGGTTTTCAGCCACGAGGAAATATCTGCACTGTTTGCCACTTCTTCGCCATCGCATATCACCTTGGTAACAGTACCCTCGATCCCTGCATCTGAGAGTGTTCCCGTAACGGAGCGATCGATCTCAATGACGAGGCTGGTCACGATGACCCTGACTTTCGTATTGAATGTTTTTCCTTCCGCCGTGATCTGTACATCAAAGGAAGTTTCCCCGGCGCCTTTCAGCGTGATCACAGCGCCTTCTGCCGTCGCCACCGAATCGTCCCCGCCGGTAAGCACGATCGTTTCTGCCGTATCCGCTTTCTGCTCGCCCCTGTACAACCCTGCATCGCCTGCAGTGACAGTATAAGAGCCGTCGTTCAACCCGACATTCAGCTCCGTTTCGCTCACGCAATAGAGTGTATCCCAGTTTGCCGCAGAATACAGGCACAGATCGGAAATATAGTAGACACACGCATTTCCGCCGCTTGCCAGGAAAGCAAAACGACTGAGCGACGCGCCCTTAAAATTCAGCACTACCGTCATCCATTCGCCCGAACGCAGTGTATCCGTCTTCACACCGTTTGCTCCGATGAAAAAGCCCAGATCCGAACGCAACGTGCCGCCCACTGTCACATCGATCCACCGTGTCTGATTGGAACCGAGATAAGAATATGCCCCGAAAACAGTCTGACCTTCCGACATATACAGATCAAACACCACATAGTCCGTATGCCCCGCATACATAGATGTAACAGAATTAAGCTCCACACGCCAGCCGAAAGGATTTTCTGTCTTTGCCTTGTTTTCATAACGCATCACATTGGTACGTTCGCCCACGATTCCGGCGTCCTCCGCACCGGGTACCGTCCACAGATCGTCACCGCCGTCGGTATCAACAATGTTGAATACTCCTGCAATATCCAAATCGATCTTGTGATACAGAGATGTAATTTTAAGAGTTACGTTATAGATGACGCTTTCCGTAAGAACAGAGACGGTATATTCACCGTCCGCTTTTACGGCAAGCCACTCGGGACGGATGACCGCGCTGTTTTCCTCAACATCCGCAATGCTTACGCCATCGCACTGAATATCCGTCACGCCCGTTACCAGGGACGAAAGATCTACGGGCTGTTCCGCTTCTGTTCGTTCAAAGGGAACGGTCATACCGGCATCCACATCGGGAAGCACGACTGTAACGGAAACTTCCGCCCAGATCTCTTCTCCGCCCTGCCCCGTATATGTGGCACGCACAACCGCTGTTCCCGTTTTCTTTGCAACGACAAGTCCGTTTGCATCCACCGTGACGGCGTCGCCTTCGGAAACCGACCACGTCACGTTTTCACTGACCGACGCAACCAGCTGGATGCGATCGATATACGAAGGATCCGTTCCTTCGGGGAGAGAAGAGCGCAAAGTCACTTCCGTCAGCGCTTCCCCGTCTTCGTCTTTGATGTTCATGCTTACGATGGACACAGTGAACGTCGTTTCAATTTTTACGCTGCCCACCGTGAGCAACACGTCGAACGTCGTCTGACCGGCCCCGACAAACGTGATGACCGCACCTTCTGCCGTTGCGACCGAAGCATCTCCGCCGCTGAGAACAATCGAATCGAAGTTCTCCGCCTTATTCAACCCGATATAGACATTAAAGTCGCCCGCCTTGACTGTATACGTCCCGTCATCCACGCTGGCGGAAACGCCTGCGGACTGCCCGCCGAAAGAAACAAGATCAAAATTGTCCTTCGGATACATACGCAGATCGGAAACATAATACACAACGGGGTTTCCGCCCGTGGCAAGGAACATGAACCGCGTAATCGCATTGCCGCCGTTTGCCTTGTTCCCGTCAAGGATGATCGTCATCCACTCCCCTGTTCTGAGGGTATCCGTCTTTATGCCGTCCGCACCGATCATATATCCGATCGAAGAATTGAGCTGACTGCCCGCAGAAATATCAACATAGTTTGTTCCGAAAAAGAATCCGATCGAACTGTAATCCTCGGGCAAATACACGTCGAACACGACGTAATCGGTGTATCCTTTATAGGCAGAAGTGAAATTGTTCAGCTCTGCACGCCAGCCGAAGGGATTGTCCGTCTTTGACTTGTTTTCGTAGCGCATCACATTTGTGCGATCGCCCACGATTTCCTTGTCATCTTCGCCGGGAACCGTCCACAGATCATCACCGCCGTCCGTGTCCACGATGTTGAATACACCGGCGCCGTTCAGGTCTGTTTCCATATATTTGGTTGTGATGACAAGAGTCACCCGATAAATAACGGAATCTGTCGAAACGGTGATATCGTATTCTCCGTCTGCCTTGGAGGCGACCCAATCGGAACGCAGAACTGCCTGCCCGTCGGTTATCTGTGCGATGCTCATGTCATCGTATTCTACCGCGGTAACTCCGGACGCCACGGCAGAAAGATCGAGCACGCCGCTCTTATCCGTCCTTTCGCAGAAGACTTTTTTGTCCGTCGCAACGTCAGGGAGAACGACGGTAAACGCTGTTTCCGCAAACACTTTATCTCCGCCCGTCGTCGTATACTCTGCACGGACAGTCGCTTTTCCCGTCTTTGCGGCAACGACGAGCCCTTGGGCATCTACAGTGACCGCATCGCCTTCAGAAACCGACCATGCAATACTGCCCGTGCCGTCCTGTCCCTTTTCGGTCGCCTTGGCGACAAGGGCGATCCTGTCTATGTAGGATGCGTCCGTCCCTTCCGGCAAAGAAGAACGCAGAGTAACTTGCGTCAGCGTTTCGCCGTCCTCGTTTTTGATGACAACGCTCGCATCCGGCTGAACTTTGATGTCCAGCGACCTTTCAAACGTTTCTCCCCGCCATTGCGTTGTAGCGATCAGCTTTGCCGTCCCCACTTTTACGCCCGTCACAGTGCCGTCCGCGGAGACGGTTGCGATCTCTTTGTCGTCCACGTCAAAAGTGAATTTTGCTTCCGTGATCTCTGTCCCGCGGTAATTCAGCTTTGCCGTGACCTGCAGCGTACCGCCTTCCGGCAGTGCCGCTTCGTTTTTGTCGAAAAGAATGACAGGCGTCTGCGTGGAGGCAATGACCGTTACCGCGCACTCCGCTTTTGCCTGCGTTCCTTCCAGCGTCGCAACGACCTTTGCGGAACCTAAACCCATTGCCATTACCGTTCCGTCAGACGAAACGGTAACAACGGATTCGTCCGTGCTTGACCAGATGATTTTTCCTTCCGCATCCGCCTCGGCTTCCAGTACGGACGTCCCGTACCTTTCCAGCTCAAGCACCTCTTTGCTGATCGTAACCGTTGCAGCGGAAGGTTCCTGTTCCTTCTCTTCTTCCTTTTGTCCGCAGGCGACAAACATACCCGCAATGCTTAAAATAAGCACCGCCGCGAACAAAAACGCCATGAATTTTCTTTTCACTGTTTTCCCTCCTTATTTTTTTCACTCCAGAAAATTTATTCCGGAAAATCTGACATTCATCAGATACCCCACTGCGACCAAAGATCTGAAATGGGAACCTTTTCCGCATACTGCGTAACTTCACAAGCCAGACAATCGGCACGGAAATCGTTGCGCATTGCTTTCAGTTCATTTTCCCCAAACCTGTTTCCCCACAGATCCAACAGCAAAAACCGCGGCGATATGCTTTCCAGGATCACATTTTCCGAATACATATCATACAGGTTTTTGTCCTTCTCTTTCAGGGGTTCCAGAGCGGCAAGGGCATCCTCACAATAACCTATCCACCGTTCAAGCAGTGTTTTCGGCCAATATTTCTGTTCCAAAGGTTCCAGATAGCAATTACCCAGATACCCCATCTCATTTTCCAGGTACAGCGAATGCGCACGGAACTCGTCAAAATACTTGCGCACGCTCTGCGCCGCGGGACCGAAATAGTTTTCAAAAAACTCATCGATCAACACGTCCATATCCTCGTTGACATTCCAACGCAACTTTGTGTTGAGATACACTTTCAGTGCAGAAAAACCCGTGGACTGAGGGTTATTGTATTGTCCCTGATCCATCAGCCATACAGCGCCGCTTTGCGCCCAAAGCCGATAGTTGCTCTGCAAAGAATTGTAAGTATTTGTGGGAACAAGATAGTAATGGAAGTTTGTATTGTATGTCCACATGTACAATTTATCCGTCACGGCAGACCAACCGTCCAGCACCTTCCTGTATTCTTTATTGTACTCTGCGGAAAAATCCTGCTGGTAAGTAGCACTGATGGGCGCATAAATTACACCGACATTATCGTCGCAGACAACCGTTTCATCCACGGGAACATAGCTGTCGGTTTTTTCATCATACGTTACGGGAGCCGGCTCCGTTGCATGGTACGCAAAGAATACGATCTGCAGATCGCGCTTGTACGCTTTTCCTTCCTCCGTATTAAACCACGCATTCACGGCGCGGCTGACACTGTTGCAGAAACGCACGACCGATGCCGCATCCGTCCCGTATTTTTGTTTCATCTGCGCACAGGCAGAACAAGTACACCATGTGGTCGTATCTTCCTGCGTCAGAGTAATATGCGTTTTGTCCGGATTCTCTGCCAACGTATATTTGATTTTTGTAACGACCACGTCTATCATCTCACTCAGCTGCACATCGTCGCCATGCGCCGTATAGCAAAGCTGCGTGCCGTCTTCACTGAACCAACTCTTTTTATACTTATAAGTAACCGGGTCGATATAATCAAAACTGTTGTGCCATGCGTCCCCGCCCACCGACATAAAAATCATCTCCGGGATACGCATTTTTTCGCGGAAAGAAGGATTGTAATCGGTAAATCCGTAGGTAGACTGCGAATACGGAATGTCGGGCACATCCACAATATCCATCTCTTTCAGTTTCAGATCGTCAACGTCAGACATGAGGGCGATCTCATCCACGCCGTAAACCTCGAACCCGAGCTGATAATGCAACCACGTATAGACGGAATACAAAACCGCGTCGTCCGTGTTCCCCGTCATGTAAACATTGGAACCCTTTGTCAGGATCCTCACGCCCAGGCCGCCGAGCTTTTCGGAAAGATCCCCGTCTACCGCGCCCGCCTGTTCCGCCGCCTGCGTGCCGCCGACAGACAGGATTTTTTCTGTTTTGGACTGAGGCTCTTTTACCACTTCCAAAGTGACGCCGCTGGCCGTTTCTATATAGGAAACAAGTTCCGTTGCCGCCTTGCTGACCGTTGCCGACGCATCCTGCGGAATGACGACCGTATAGTCGGACGCCCCGCCTTTGATCAGATCGTGCGAACTTTCTCCGACACTGATCTCGTGCGTGCCGCCCTCCCACGCCTGCGGCGACTGCGGAAGCAGAGAATCCGTTTCTTCTTTCTTTCCGCCCGCACAGCCCGCAAACGTTCCGAATACAAAAATGAGTGCCAGAATAATGAAAAATGATAAACGTATCTGTCTTTTCATAACATTCACCTCACGCAACGGAAACCGCATAACTTTTTACAGCGGTGTTGCCCGCTTCATCTGCAGCGTAAAATGTTACGCTCCACGTCCCGGAAACGTCCGGAACAAAAGAACCGTAAAGGATGACCGCACTTTCTCCCTCTTCAAGCGCTTGTTTGCGGTACAATGTCTGCATAACGCCGTCAGGACGGGTAAGGTATGCGTACACGATAATATCCTCGGAAAAATCGTCGCGGACGCTGATCTCGGGCAAAGGTACCGCCTTGCCCTTTTCTCCGCTTCGCACGGCAGGCGTCACAAAGGAGATGACAGGATCTGTACTGTCGACAACGCTCATGGTGTTGACAACTTTTTCCTCTCGCCCCGACGAATCCTTCGCCACCCATGTGATGCTGTAACTGCCCTGATTTTCCGCCTTAAACTCGTATGTCCTGCCCGGATCGACATTGGAAATTTCCCTGCCTTCTGCCGTAGAGACCGCTTTGCCGTCCGGTCCCAGCACCGTGACGCCGAAAAACACATTGGGATCCAGAACGTCCGTGGCGATCGCAGGCAAAACCGTAATGGTATCGCCCGGCTTATAATTTCGCACCAGTTCTCCCATCACCGTGATCTGCGGGCGAGCAACGTCCTGCGTGCTGTTATTCAGCGTCTGGTTATTCAGCCTGATCAGCCTGAGAGAGGACGTCCCCGTAACACCTTCCAACGAAAACGCAAAGCGTACCCTGCCCGAAGCAAACCCTGCAAACGGGGCGCCCGAAGCATCTTCTCTGCATTCGACGGCAAGATCGCCGATGGAGAGCTTGCACGTTTTATTGTCATACGTAAGCACAAAATCGGAACCGTCGCCATACCAGCTTCCGTTTACGCTGCCTACTGCTTTTCCGTTGACGGAAACCGCGGCATTTTCTCCCGTCTTGTTTTTAAAGACCTTTACGGAAAGATAGCTCGCCGGATCTTCTGCGTCAGACACTGAAATTTCAAACGATTCAAACGCATTTTCGCTCTTTTCCACATTCAGAGAAAGATTGAAGTTTGCATCCGTTTCCTTGATAAAAACGAAAGACGCGTCCTGTTCCGCACTTGCCGTGATACCGTTTGCCGCCGACGTAAACGAAACCCCTTCCCCGGTAAAGTATCCCGTCATGTCTATCGCTCCGCCGTACCCGACCGAAACGGTTTGCGTCTGCACCTCCGCTTTTGCCTGCGAAACACCGTTGTCCGCAACAAACGTAAGCGTTGTTTTACCGCTTGTACCGGGAATGTAAGTAGTTCCGGCGATCTGCGCCTGTTTATCCGAGGAAACAATACTCACCTGCGCCGCCTGAGGACTTCCCGATGAATAATCCGTTCCTTCGACGGCACTGAAATCGTACAGACACCCCGCGATCAGATACTGCGGAACGTAAGGAAGCTTTACAACTCTGACGGCGTTTCCTTTTACGACCTGTATTTCATAAGACTGTGTGACAGAAGAAACATAGTCGCTGAGGGTATAGGTGACGGTATATGTACCCGCATATTCGGGGATAAAGCTACCATCCTGTATTTCATAGCGAACGTCCGAACCTTGCAGAACAGCTTCCGCGCTGACGTTTGCCTCACCGATCGCGCCGGATACGGAATATCCGCGCACGGTGTATTCTTCGCCTGCGACGCCTTCCTGTGGTTCTCCCGTCAAGGTAAGAACCAGTTCTTCTTCCCGTTCAGCCGCCCGAACGGGCACGGTCTTTGTCGTGACGTTGCCGAAAGAATCTTCCGCGCGGTATTCGATGATGTACTCACCCGCGCGGTCGGGAACAAACGCTCCGTCCGCGACGCTGTATTCTGTCATCGAACCGGAACCGTACGCATAAAACACGCGGCAGGTGAGTTCGGGAGATTTGTCGATGTCATCCCTGACAGAGGCGGGGAACACCTTGTAAGGCTGCCCTATTACCGCCTGCGGCACCTCATCCGCATCTACCGTGAGTTCGGGAGCAACGGAATCGCGCACGACGGCATTGTCGGCATTCACAAGATCCAATCCCGCAATTTCCGTAAAGACGATCGTCATGGAATTTTTGTTGTACATTCCGCAACTGAAGGAAAGGTATGCCGTCCCCTTTTCAAAGCCCGTCCAAAACTCGCTGAACACGGCGGGATCGTCAAAGCGAACCACTTCCACGGAGGATACGCCCGTGTAAAGCGTTTTCAGGCTGTAATCGAATTGCAAACTGAACGTCTGCGTCTGATAGGTATTTGCACCGCTGCAAATACCGTACAGCGAAAAAGGTGTGGGACAGCCCCATTTGTCGCCGCTGTGCAGCTTTGTGCCTTCCCAACCGGATTGCGGCTGCATGGGCGCTCCTGCGCGGACATAAATATTGTTCCATGACCACGCGGCATCGGCATTGGATGCAGCCTGCGCGGTGATCGTAAGATAATTGTCCGGGTTTTCCGTATCCGTCAGTTTGAAGATCAGCTGCGTTGCATCCGCAACACCGATCTCGCTGGGGATCTGAAACAATTTGAGAAGGCTGTCCGCCTTGGTCATCCCGCTGAGATCGATCGGACGGTTAAAGACAACTTCCTCCCCTTTTGCAAGTTCGATCACAAGTCCGTTTCTGTCCGGGACGTTTTCATGCGCTCCGTAATAGCCCTTCGATTTACTTCCCGAAAACTCATACAGATGCTGTACCGTGACAAACGAACGCTCTTCATCCACAGGGACGCCCGAAATATTCGCGGAATAACGCAAAACGTATTTTCCCTCTTCGTCAAGAAGGTATGTATCCGAACGCATTGCTCTGCCCGACGGATAAATAAGCGTCGTTTCACCCGTTTCAGACTTGCCTTTATAAGTGAGCTGCGCCTCGGGCGGGGTAAATGTTTCCCCCTTGAAATAGTAGTCCTTTAACGCAATTTCCGAAACATTCGGAATATTTTCTGCCGATGCGGCAAAGACGATCCCGCAGACCGCAAAAGATATGAGCAATGCGCAAAACACAATCGCAGACAGCAGGCGGCGTGTTATTTTTTTTGTCATAATTTCCTCCTTATTCCTTGATCCCGCCCATAGACACATTTCCTATCAGGCGTTTGTGAAATACCAGAAACAAAATAAGTATGGGCAGCAGCATGATGATCGCACCCGTGATACGGCTGGGTACGCCGGAATTTTCCGTAAGGTTGGAATTTCCGAAACGGAACACTCCGTACGCAACCGTAGGGAAACTCGGGATATAAATGAGCGGTATCTGATAGTCGTTCCAGAAAGTGATAAAGTTCAGCAGGAGAACGGTGAAAAACGTAAACCTCGCCAACGGGAAATAAATGCTGACCATCACCCTCAATTCCGAAGCCCCGTCCAGGTACGCCGCCTCCGCATAATCGGCAGGCATTCCGCGAAACATTGCATGAAAGACCAGAAAATACATCCCCAGAAAGGACATTTTCATGATCCATATGCCCCACATGGTATCAAACAACCCCAGGGTGCGCGACATCTGTATCTCCGAAGGCAAATTGCCGATAACGGGGACGATCATGGTGACGACAACGATCCCGTAAAGCACTTTGCTCATGGCAAACTGCGGAAATTTGGCTGCCGCATAGGCAGTAACACAAGCCGTGAGTGTGGCGATCAATCCGCAGCCGCCCGCGTACAGCAGAGAGTAAAGAAACATCTGCGCCAGCCGTACGCGCACGATCACGCCTGCCGACTTGGGAACATCCACGTACAGCAGATCAAATGCCTGGATATAGTTTTGGATCGTGGGATTTTCCGGAAATCCGAAAGCATTCAGACGGAATTCCTTCGTGGTCTTTAAAGAAGCGGAAATTCCCCATAAAATAGGTATGAACAGAGAAATACTGTAAAGGAGCAGCAAACCGCACATCACGATCTTGAACACGGTGAAAGCGTCGATCTTTTTTTCTTTTCTTTCCATGTTCACACCGTCCTCGGGCCGAATTTTTCCATCAGCCACTTTACAATAAACACTACGGGCAGCGCAATAAAAGTGAGCATCAGCCCCATTGCCGCAAGGTATGGATATTCGGGAGGTGTTCCGCCCTGCGCCGCCTTATACAAGTAATAACCGATCGTCTGCACACTGACAGGCGCCGCCCTTTCGTAAAAGCTGTACAGATTCAGCTGATTTGTAAACAATGCCGCAAGCCCGACAATGATAAAGGTGACAAAAGTCGGCCAGATCAGCGGCAAAGTGATAAATGCAAACTCTTTTACGGGCGTAATGCCGTCAAGTTTTGCAGATTCCACCGCCGATTCCGGGATATTGTTCATTGCCCCCACATACATCAGCACCTGAGTGCCGAACCCCGTCCATACCAGAAAAAAGAGAAGCGTGGGTTTGGCAGTATCGTTTGTGGAGAGAAGTCCGCCAAAGGCGTTATCGAACAATTCCGGAATAGCGTTTTCCGTGAAGTACTTGAACAGAAGAACCATTACAAGCGTGGAAAGAATGTTCGGCATAAACAGCATCACGCGAAACAGATTGCTCAGCGGCATTTTTTTGTATATGAAATAGGAAAAGAGCAATGCAAGCGTAATCCCCACCACCAGCGTTACGGCATAGGTCAGCAGAGAATTGAGAAACATTGTCGAAAAGGATTCGTTGTTTACCCAGTCGTACCAGACGCGTCTGAAATTATCCCATCCCGCAAACGAGTAACCTTCCGTATAGCCGTAATGTCGGAACGCAAGCAGGAACGAATTAAAATTGACGCCTATGTAGAAGACGCAAAACTGCGCAAGAGGCAAAGCGATCAGACACCAGAAAAACGCCCTCTGTTTTGCCAAACGTCTGAGCCCGGACTTTTTCCGAAAAACCTGCAACGTCATCCCCTCCTAAAAATTATTGGAATAGGTGTTGTTCCAGTCAGCCTGCGACATTTCCATATCCAGGAAATACTGCAACGCAGTGATCTTATTGTCATGGAAAGCGTCTGCGGGAATGTTATAAGCAGAAGTCGTCCAGTCGTATCCGTAACGCAGAGTGGAAGCGTTGTTCCTGTAAAGACTTGACGAGGAATAAGGCGTGATGATCTCTGCATTTGCATTGATGTTCCAAACGCTCTGTTCATATACCGTCATCTCTTGCAAAAGCTCTTCCGGCATCTCATACGAAAGCCCCTTCGGCACCCCCGTTTCAGCGGTAAAGTACTGCAACTCCTGGTCCGTGCAGCAGAACTTTACAAACAACTTTGCAAGTTTGAGAATTTCCTCGTCCTGCGTCGTATAGGCATTGATGAGCGCATACGACGTATTGGTCTCCGCCAAAGAATAAGGCTGCTCTACCTGATCGGCCGTCGCTTTGGGAAGAGGCATCATCCCGAAGCGGCGATTTTCACGTTTTCCCGATTCACCGAAGATAGTTTCCGCCAGGTTAAAACCTTCCGAAGGATTGAGCGTTGCTTCGTTTTCCCACCAATTTCCGTCCACAAGCATGGCAACAGGCCATACGCTTGCGGCGAGGTTGGCATCCTTTACGCCGTCGCACCAGCGGCTGACAAATTCCGTCTGCGCCGCGATGTGAGAAAACGTAAGAGAGAAGGACTTAGTATCACAATAACCGCTCTTGATGAGCTTTTCCATAAAGCAGAGCGCATAATACCTGCCCGCCTGTTGACGCAGAAGGTATCCTTTTTCCGGGGTAATCGTTTCCGACCGAGTAACAGGAGTGCTGCCGTTAAACGATGTAACGATATCGTCCACTTTACCGCTGAAAGTAAAGTTAGGCATAAACCTGCCCTTCCCTTCGTAATCGGCATACAACGCCCATCCCAGATAGCCCGAATACTGCGCTCGGTGTTCGCCCGTCCAGATCATCGGCATAACGGAATTTTCGTACATATAATCGCATAAACGGAAAAATTCATCGTATGTTGCTGGCAGCCCGTCGTCAAGCGAATAATCCACGCCATCGATAACGCCCGTTTTGCCGTCCGGTCCTTTGCTGCGCGCCTGTTCCTCTGCCGTGGTACCGGGTGCAACAAATCCCGTACCGTCCGCATTGAAATAAAATCCGTAATCCTCAAACAGGTCAATGTTATACTGGATGCCCGTCAGCAAACGATAGTGAGGTATGGCATAATACTTTCCGTTCATATTGAGATACTCTGCCACCGCAGGATCCGTTTTGTCGCTGATGGACTCTGTTTCGCCGAATTCACTGAGCGGTTCGGAAAAAATATCGGAAACGTCCACAACGGAACCGGAAACCGCATACTTGTCATAATCGACATACTCGGTGAAGATGATCTGTTCCGGAACGGACGCGAGTTTGGTAAGAAGATTGACGCCGTGATAATCCGTCTTATCCGGAGTAATGACGACCTCTACCCCCTTTTTGCCTGTACCCGGTTCAAATTCCGTGTCCTTATATTTTTCTTCGAACCTCTCTGCCGCGTTGCGCAGCCACTGCGTTCCTACACCGCCGTCGTAATTTCCGATATACAACTGCGTCTTTGTTTCGTCGATCGGGCGGCTGATCACTTCGCCGCAACCCGAAAAGGACGCAAACGCCCCAGCCAGAAGTACCGCCGACAACAACACGTTTACACATTTTCTGAACATATTTACTTTCCTCCGTGCGTTAACCCTGATTTTGTTCATAACAGCGGATCAGCTGTCTGCGGCTTTCTTCGCTCATTCCGCAATTGGGGCGGCGAGGGATGCCCGCATCGTAACCCTTGTATTGCAGCAATGCCTTTACGCCGGCAAACAGATTTACCGAACACAGCTCCCGCGTGATCTCGTTTGCCTTACACTGCACGCCGTACGCGGAACGCAGATCGTTCTTTTCCAGACAGGCCAGGATCTTTTTGTAGTGTCCCAGATAGCAGTTGAACGTCGTACCGATGGCTCCGTCCGCATTCATGGACATCGCCGCCAAAAAGCACTCGTCCTTGCCGCTGATCACCTGTTTTCCCGTATGCTCGTGCAGCTGCTGCATCTCGTAATAATCATAACTGGTAAATTTGATGGATACGATATTCTCCCGTCCTTCCATGATTTCCGCAAGCTGTTCGGCAGTAAGATGATTGCCCGTATTGGAAGGTATGTAATAGATCATGAGCGGAAGTTTTACGCTGTCTGCAAGCTCCCAGTAATATTCTTTCAGCGCATCGAATCCGTAAGAGAAATAAAAGGGCGGCACGCTTGAGATCATCGAAGCACCCGCTTTTTCCGCATGACGTGCAAGAGCGACGGAAAGGCGCGTTCCCATTGCGCCGATGTGCGCAATGACAGGGGCTCCGTCTGCAGCGGAAATGACCGCTTCCAGTGTTTTCATGCGCTCCTCTCCCGTCATCAGAAAACATTCCGCACTGCTGCCTCCCGCATAGATCCCGTCGGCGCCTTCCGCAAGAAGTCCCTTTGTAAGTTTTTTCAAAGCCTCATAATCCACCGATTCGTCCTGCCGGAAAGGCGTAATGATCGGAACATAAAGTTTTTTCATCTTTTCATATCTCCCATTCTTGATAAACTACGCTTGCAAGCCGATCTGTTCCGCAATGCTGATACCAGACCGTCAAAATATTTCCGTTTTTCAGCTGTACCGACGAAGGATAACCCACATCCCAATCGGGAGCGTCTTCACTCAGACACATCTCTTCGCTCCAGCTTGCCCCGTCGTCAGAACTTATCTTTGCGCGTACGCCGAACGGAGCTTTCCTCCTGCCGTAAACGAGAAGAACTCTTCCGTCGTTCAGCCGCAGAAAATGCGGCGGGGCGCCTACAATGCCCGTCGGCTGCCATTGCTCAAAATTTCCGTTGCGGATACGGTTAAAATACAGGCTCATCTCGTCATAATTTCCTGCCGCGTGCGACCTTGCCGCAACAAACACGCTTCCGTCCGCGCACTCAAACGCGTGCGGTTCACATAAAAACGCGCCGTCCCGCGCAGGGGGAGCCTTTACGGGGCTGCTCCATGTTACCCCGTCGTCCGAACTCATATAATAGATCCCCTCTTCCAGTCCGAACGGCGATACCCCTTCTTCGTCCATGAAAGATCTGCCCACATACAAGAACTCGTTTTTCCGTACGATCGCACCGTGCGGAGAAGTAAGGGGGATTTTACGGAAAGTCCCGAACTTTCTCCCGTCCCCGACAGCGCATAAAGAACCGAACCACTCCTTTTCCTGTTCATCTGTCACACTGTTGAGATACGCTTCGATCTGCGCACCTTCCCCTTCAGGTCTGCCGTCCGGCCAGCGGTGCAGACTTTCCCTTTGAAATTTGCGCGTATTGTTAAACGTGGTGACAAGCACACTTTCTCCCTTTACGCAGATACCGCCGTCCCGATCATCCAGAGGGCTGTTGAGGAGAATGTCCGGACAAGTCCATGTCTTCCCCTCGTCAGAGGAACACGAAATCATCAGCTTTCCGAAAGGACAGATATGATTTTTTCGCCCGCCTGACCAGACCGCAGCAAGATCTCCGTTCGGCAGACGAGCAACACTGGGCCAGTAATGTCCTGTCCGCCCGTCGTATCCGGCTATTTTTCCTTTTCTCAAAATCTTCATAGGCTCATTTCTCCGTACCGCGTAAACCATTTTGAAACAAGCCAAGCGTGCCTTACCTGCTTTTTTCGGCCGGTATGCCCTTCTCTTGGTTTTGCGTTTTTATTATAAATCCGAACCCTTGCGTTTTCATTAACAAACGAACAAGAAAATATAACAAAATTATTTTTTTTTGAAAAAAACGTGTTTTTATTTTATCATTGTTATATAATAGGAGTACAGAAGGTACATACCATGTCTAAATTTTACGCGTATTATTACATCGGAAATCAGCAGGACGGCAACTCGCAGGACTTAAACTACCAACAGCCCAAACTCCTTTCCATGACCAAGATCCAAAACGAGGATCCGAAGGAGCATTCCGTTCATCTTCACCCGCATCTGGAAATTTTTTATTTTGAAAGCGGACAAGGGTCTTTTTTTGTCAATAACAACACTTATCAGGTTCGCGCACATGACCTGATCGTAGTCAATGCCCAAACGCTGCACGAACAATACTCCTCCATAGAAACGCCTCTGGTATATTACTGCCTTGCCATCGACAATCTCAAAATCTCCAATCTGGAAAAAAACTGCATCAGCACGCAGCCATATAACCAACACAGATTTGAAAACAAAAACAATCCCATTTACCGATTTATCCAAACCATTCTCAGTGAACTGAAAACACAAAAACTGGGCTATTTGTTGCAGATCCACGGGATCCTCAACCAAATTCTCGTAGAAATTTCCCGTATGTTCAATTCTCCCGACATAACCCAGCCGCAACTTGCCATCAAAAACAGAAATACCGCAAAGATCGTAAAGCAGTACATCGACGCAAATTACAATCAGGATATTACGTTGGACAAACTCTGCTCTCTCGTCTATGTTTCCAAAGCCGCGCTCACTTCGCTTTTCAAAGAGATCTACGGGATCAGCGCCATGCGCTACCTTACAAAAGTCAGGCTTTCACAGGCTCAATTCCTGCTGCGCGACACGGATATGTCCATCACGGAGATCTCCATACGCGTGGGTTTCAATAACCCTACGTATTTTTCCGAACTCTTTTCCAAACACCTGTTCCTTACTCCCAGCGAATACCGCCAGCATGAAAAAACAAAAAACAAATAAAAGCCATCGGGGAAATGATATGCACCCCAAAAGTCTGTCCAACTTTTGGGGTGCATATCATTTCCCCGATGGCTTTTTATTTACAAATTTTTCCAGAAAACATACTGCGCCGAGGAGATCCACTCACCCGTTTCAAATTCCCGGCCCCGGACAACGATGTAATCGTCGTAAACCTCCACAAACAGCCCCTGGCTTCCGGAATAAGCTGACCCGTCCCCTTCACCCTGCCAAAGATATCCGACGGATGCCGTGTTGAAAAAATTAGCGTCCGTACCGTCTCCCAGCAATGCCGGACGCTCACTTTCCAGGTGCCAATGCGTGTGGCCCGTAAACAGAGTGGCGTTGGGATAATTTTTGAGAATGGAACGCATACGGGCTGTTTCCGTTTCGTTCAGGCCGTCCCACTTCTGATTGAGATTGGAAATGGTTCCCGAAACCGTATCTTTCAGAGGCTGATGCAAAAACAAGAAAATATCCTTTTGTGTACCTGCGTCTTGCAGCTCGCTTTCCAGCCAATCCAGCTGTTCCGCACCCAATTCGCATCGCACCCCCACGCCTTCACGACTCGCCTTAACGGAACCGAGCGCAATAAATTTGGCGCCGTTCATTTCAAAAGAATAATATGCGCGTGTATTCCCCGTATATTTCTCAAACAGTTCCATCTCCTGCTCGTATGTCTGTCCGTTGTACGACTCGTGATTCCCGATAAGGAATCGAAGATCGGGTACAGTGTCCCCATACACCGTACGAATCACAGAAAACAACTGATCGTATTCCTTTTCGTATCCGCCGTCCGTCATATCGCCGACAAGAAAAATTCCGGAAGTCTGCGGAGAAATGGTCTTGATCTGCGTAAATGCTGCCAACGCATGGGAGTACTTTATATCTGTATCGATACCGTTCAGATGCAGATCGCTGATCACCTGAAACTCGTAAAGTTTTTCCGATCGCTCTCCCTCCGGCAACGCCACCGCTTCGGAATCGATCAGCTCGTCTCCATTATAAGACTCCACGATGATCTGCTTTGCCTCCTCCGGAATGTAAGTGAAATAAGGGATCTCATAAGAATAGGATTCCTTTTCGGTCGTATAAGAAGTAAGGTATGTAAACCCTTCCAGCGGAAGATCCTCCGCCCCCCACGCGATTTTGTATTCTGTGAGTTCCTCTTTTTTCCCCGCCGAAGTAAATCTGACCGCACCTCCTCCTACATCCGTATCATAATCGTAGCGGCTGAACGTAAGGTCGTTGACCGCATAGTCGTTTTCCTTGACGGGCTGTTCTTCCGGTGGCTTTTCCGGAGGATTGTTTTCCCCTTCTTCCTTATTTCCCTGAGAAACTCCTCCGCTACACGCGGCAAAAATCAATAAAAAAGACAAAAAAAGGGCAAGCCATGCAATTTTTCTTTTCATTTCTTTTTTACTCCTCAAGTATTTTCTTTATTATATAATTTTCGCACACATATCTCCATAACAAACGTATCGGAAAGCATAACAAAAGAATATTTTTGCCTTTGCCGAATATCATAAATTTCAAACGACTGCACAACGGGCTTGCGGATATTCCGCAAGCCCGTTGTGTCATTTAACGAATCATTCTATCATTTCCTCATGCAAGTTAAAGTTTTTCAGTTGATAAGGAATTTGTTATTTCATCTTTTGGTCGTAAAAGCAATTTTTTATAGGTCAGATCTGTAAGGAATGCGCCCACAGGTGCAGTAATTAAAATAGCTAAAACAGCAGCAGTCAGAATTATTTGCCCGCTCGCTAATCCCATTGCCAAAGGCAATGCTCCGATCGCAGCCTGAACAGTCGCTTTGGGAGTATAGGCGATCATACAGAAAAGACGTTCCTTCATATTCAATTTTGAAACTGAAACGCATATGAATACTCCCGCCATACGAAACAGTAAAGCAAGTAGTATGACGCATATTATCAGTCCGCTGTTCTGTAAAGCATATTGAATATTTACTTCGGCGCCAACCAATACAAACAACAAGATTTCTGCAAATACCCACAACTTGGAAAACTTTCCGGACAGACGTTTGGCACAAATTTCATGCTTAGCAAAAATAATCGCGCCAAATGCTATAACTGACAACAGTCCCGAGTACGGAACCCATACGCTTATCGCATTTTCTAAAGCAATAAAGAGAAAGGCAATGCTCAGCATCAATATTACTTTGATACTGTCTCTCATATGGATCTTTTTTATAAATAAAACAAACAGAAATCCTATGCCGAGCCCAACGCCCATTCCGAGAATGATGGAGACAGGTATTTGCCACACTATATTCCATGAGAATGTGCCGCCTGTCGCCATTGTCGTTAAAGAACTGAAAAGAACAATCACAAAAACATCGTCAGCGGATGCCCCTGTCATGATCATATCAGGGATCCCCTTGTCTGTGCCGTACCCGGTCTCCTTCAACTTTAACATCCGGGGAACTATTACCGCAGGCGAAACGGCCGCCATAACACAACCTAAAATAGCAGCATCCAAAAGTGTAAGTTTTAATATTAAAGTACCTAAAAAAATATATCCCGATATTTCGGCTGTTGCAGGAACAAAACACAGCAAGATGGCGGAAACACCATTTTTTTCAAGTCTTTCAGATTTAAATTCAATCCTGCCCGAGTTAAAATGATGATAAGGGCCAATTTTCTTAAATCCGCAGAAATGCCCAAAATCGAGGGAGCAATTAAATTTAAAACATACGGGCCAAGCACAATGCCGACAATCAACATTCCTAAAAGCGGAGGCAACTTGATTTTAGAACAAATTGAGCCAAGCAGTAAGGCACACAGGCAAATAACAGCCAATGAAGTTAAAAAATCCATATCTACTCCTTTGCGGCGCAAAAAAAAGCTGATGCTCCGCGTAAAATACGCAGAGGTCATCAGCTTAAAAAGCGGTTTAAGAATAATTCTTCGGGAGAACCTCATTCCCGTTTCCATTTTATGATAAATTATTTATAAAGTCAAGTCTTATGCAGCACAATTTATTATTTGATTATTGACTCTTGCTCAATATAAAAATAAATCCAAACCATTCCCCGTACATCAGCAAACAATTTGGATTATAACATTTGGGTACACTTTCAAGGGGCTTGCGCATAGCGCAAAACACTTTGAACACGAATACATCCGATCCCTTATAGCTCATGAAAATACAAACGGGCTTGGTTTTGAACCAAGCCCGTTTGTATTATATTTTTTTAAATCACGCTTTTTCATCTTTTTTACATATTCTTAATCTGTAAAAAATCATTGACCTCTTCCAAAGTAGGAATAGACCGCTGCGCACCCTTCCTGTTTACGGTGATAGCAGATGCAGCCGCACAAAATTCCATACTTTCCCATACTGTCTCACCGACTGAAAGTTTGTACGCCAAAGCTCCGATCGTAGAATCGCCCGCGGCTGTTGTATCCACAACTTTTATGGGGAAAATGGTACCGAATTTTTCCTTATTATCACTTTGATAATACGCACCCTCTTCTCCGAGAGTGATCAATACTTCACTGACGCCTTGCCCAATCAGTTGTTTTGCTGCCTGTTTCAGATCGTTCTTATTTTTAATGGCAAAGCCGCAAAGAATTTCAGTTTCAGTCTTGTTAGGAGCAATAATATCTGTATCTTTCAACAATGCGGCGCTGACTCCGCCGACCGGAGCAGGAGCGGGATTCAGCAAAGTTCTCATCCCCAACTGTTTTGCAAAATGAAATGCCTTTTCTACCAAATCAGGATTTATTTCAAGCTGTGAAACGAGAATATCGCCTGCACAAGCTTGACTTTCCAATACCGAAAGAACATCTTTTTCTTCCAGATGAAAATTTGCTCCCCCATCTAAAAGAATACGATTATCTCCTTCAATAACCCAAATACTGGCCACCCCCGTAGAAACACCCGCAACTTTTTTTACAAAATCCACCCCGCATCCGTATTGCACCAAAGAGTTGAAACATATCTGACCAAACAAATCGTCTCCAATAGCTCCGATAAGATAGGTATCAGCTCCTAACTTGCTGCAAGCAACCGCCTGATTTGCACCTTTCCCGCCAGGATTTACAAAAAAACCATTTCCGGAAAGAGTTTCACCCGCTTGAGGCATTCTGTCGGCTCCGATAACAAGATCACAATTAATGCTGCCTAACACAAAAACCTTATTCATTGTCTCTCCTTGGTGAAAAATCAATACTTTCCGCTCTTCAATGCCTGATCGATAAAAGCAAAATAATTATCCTGTGTCTTTGCAGACAACGGTATATTGATAGGAGAGGCAGTAGGCATGATAACATACCCATACCCATCCTTTGCACTTTCCATGCAATAATCAACGTAATCGCGGACTTCTTTTTCCGAACAATGCTCAAGCATTTTCAACTGAATATTCCCGAAAACACACATTTTGCCTTGCAGTTTCTTTTTTACGTCTTTCAGACAAATATCACCGTCGGGAAGATCTTCTGCAGGGTCGATCGCATCGGCGCCCGTTTTAAGCATGGAATCCAATACCCCCGAAATTTTACCATGAGAATGGATCCTTGCCTTTTTTCCGTAGCTATGTATCAGATCACAGATATCGCGTACATACGGAACAACATATTCTTCAAAAAGATAAGGCGGCAGATAAGGCGGTGTACAATACTCCGGTCCGACAATTCGATAAAGGTCGACCGCCTGCATATCCATCATCCGTTTAAAGTTCTGCATATTCCTTTCGTGAATCTTGTCCAGTGTTTTTTTGAAATGCTCCTGCTCTGTCATAGCCCAAACGGTATAATCAGCGAAAGACATAAGTTCCGCCGCCACACACATAGGATCGGCAAGTGTAAGCATGATAATGCCTTTATCGCCCGTTTCTCCGCTGATACGCGCATAATCGCTGAAATTATAGCATACAGGTTCATACGGTAAAGACATAAAGGCATCCACGTCATCCAGGTCATCGCACCAGTGTTTTACCTGCCAGACAGTAACAATGTCATCCTCTACCTTGAGGACCTGATGCAGTTCTTTGCCTCCGATCTTCAATGTCTTTGTATATGTAGTAACCTTCCCTTCTCTTTCTTCTTTGACCGTGATATCCGGAACGGCTGCCGTCTGCGCGATGATTTCGTTGCTTGTCGGATTCCACATTGTGACTGCATCCGTATTATCGCGGATATATTGCATGAGCTTTGCATAACTGGGCTGAATATTTTCAAACGACAAACTGTTATACCCGCAAAGTTCATAAGTAGAGATCGGAACACGGTCGGTTTTTTTGCAGGCTATCGCAGCAAGAAGTCTATCTCTTGAATTCATTGAAAATACCTCCATCTTCAAAGTAAAGAAATATCCACAGGTTCCCCGTTTTTATCCAAAGAATCATCCGCCGCAAAAACAGTAAGATGACCGTATACCGAGTCTTCGATCACGGTAGATGAAACAGATCTCGGTTTATGATTGAGCAAACATATAAAATCATCGATCAATCGGCTGTCCCCTCCGCTATGCCTGTCCGCACCGGCGACCGAATTTGCCAGATCGACCGTACGTTCCTTATAGAAGAGAGTTTGCGGATCATATGTACGCACAACGTATTTATTCTCCTCCAAAAAGCCCTGGATTTCTCCCAATGTTCCGACGATATGGATATCTCTTCCCGCTTTTGCAACACCGGCGATCATTCCGTGCGAAGCCACCGAACCGTCTGCGAATTTGATCATGACCATCTGTCTGTCCACAAGATCTGCATCAGTTTTAAAGATACAGCGACCGTGAACATTGTTTGTTTTTAACGATTCTTCCTTTTCTTCCATCGTCACATCTTCGGAAGATTTTTTAAAGCAATCCCATGCAAGCCAAGGGAAGAAATCATGATCCAAAGAAAGTTTTCTTGCCGAATAAACACAGTCTTTTTCTATTGGACAATCTACAAGACAGCGCGTCCCGGAATTTTTGGGTGCGTTTTTCTCGATAAAATAATATCTTCCCCCCATGCTCGTTACACGCTGAGGAACTGTTTTATTGTTCAGCCAGCAAATAAGATCGATGTCGTGCGAACACTTTGCAAGAAGCATAGACGAGCCGCATTTTTTGCGGTTATTCCACTTTCCGCGGATATAAGAATGAGAAGCATGGCAAACCGCAACAAACTCGTTTGTCTGGATGTTTACGATCTCTCCTATTTCTCCGCTCAGCACTTCCTTTTTAATGGAACTGTAAAAAGGCGTATACCTCAAAACATGACAGATCATCAGTTGGACATGATTCTTTTTTGCACACTCTGCGAGTTTTAAGAGTTCTTCGCGATTATTCGTAATCGGCTTTTCCAAAAGCATATCATAGCCTTTTTCGAGAAAAGGAATGGATGTTTGGATATGCAAACTGTCCATGGTGGTGTTGATCACAGCATCGGCGATCTTTCCGCGGGCAATACACTCTTCCACACTGGTAAAGCAATTTTCTTCCGAAATGCCAAACTTTTTCTTTGCTTCTTCACGGCGAAAATCATCCGGCTCTACAACCGCAACGATTTTCAGCTCATCCGGATGAAGAACTACTTCCCTTGAATATACGTGTCCTCTGTCGCCAAAACCGACAAGCACCAATGTTTTCATAATAAACCTCTTGTTGTCATTTTTTATAATGTTTCCGCCAGATCGTTGAGCAACGCTTGTGTATTATTCAACTTTTTTGCCCACAAATGCTTTTCACCTTGTGCGATTTTTGTAATGCCGTCGTCAAGGAAAATGATATTTTTCTGCATTTCAAAGCACTCTGGAAAAAGAGCATACCACGGAACGATCATATCAAACAAAACACTGCTTGCAACATCATATACGTTGTAATTTTCAAAAAAGCCGTTTTTGATCCATGCGAGGTAATTTTCCTGAACAATCTGAGCAAAGACAGAATTTTTTTTGAGAAACTTCTGATAAGCTTCCCCTTTCAGACGGATGGTGGCACACACATCGAGGGGCAGCATGGTATAAGACAGATCACTTGCAAGAATTTCTGCCGCCGCCTGCTTATCAACACAGATGTTGAATTCCCCTACAACATGATCGAGGCTTTCATAACTTTTTTCTACCGCACCCGCCATGGCATATACAAAACACTTCTGCGCAAGATCTCTATGTGCACGGTACAGTTTGCAAAGCGAAGTATTCGGGGCAAGCTCAAAAATACAGACTTTCCCTTCCGTTTGCTCTATCAGAGAATACAGCTCTTCCACCCAACCTGCTCTGACCACTCTTCCATGATAATCGGACAAAGAGAAATCGTTTATCCATGATTCCTGTCCTCTCTTGTAGTTATCCGGAATATTGACACTCTCCGAAACAAATACGGGAATGTCCGTACGACCAAGCATTTTCAGCATTTTACATACAAGCTTTGCCTTATATTCGGTATCAAAGTTTGTAAGCAGGATTCCGCGGACATCAAATGCCCCCGAAGCAAGAATATACATGAGGGTCCATGTATCGTCGATATCGTCGCCTATATCTGTATCAATCACAACAGGATACGCAAACTTCTTTTCAGCCATTTTCCTGCTCCTTTATAAGATTATCCAGCGAATCATCCGTATCTGCCGAAGGAAGAGACTGATCAGGATCGCGGTCAGGAAGGACTTCTGCACTATCAGGCAGTGCTTTTACCCGAAGATTCCTGATCGCCATATCGTTGTTTACGGACATAAAAGCAATATATCCCGTGCGATAAAACATAACAGGCATTTTTACGATCATTGTTTCGCCGCCCACTTCCACGACCATATAATTTCCTGAAACGGTAATATGATACGTATACCACTGCGACTGATCGTAACCGTTCACCTCTCCGATCAGATATGGGCCGCCATGAAAACCATGGCCCCAAGTTTTTAATGTTCCGTCCACATCGAAGTAAAACGCCTCACCGTCTGCAGCATAGTGTCTGCCGCATTCATCGTGACGAATAGAAAAAATAGACCAGTAATTTGTCTGCGTACCCTGACGGATATCCACCTGCATTTCAAAATTACGGAATTTCCTGACGGACAAAAACGCCATGGCAATATTTCCCGAACCCTGCGCGGCATCAAACGAACCGTAACGGGTAAGCGTACCGTTTTCCAACGCCCAATGTCCGTTTTCATCACCCTTTTCGGCATAAGCCTCTTCGGTAAGGAGCGTTCCTCCGAATTTTGTCAGATAATAAAATTTAAAGTCGTTGTTTACTGTTTCAAGATCAGTGAAGTCCTGAACATACTCGTAAGGCGATTCTTCCGTATTACTCTCTGTATTTTTGCCTTCCGACGGCAACTGAACAGAATATTCCGTCGCAGAAGAACAGCCGACAAAAAAGCCAAGACATATCAATCCGGATAACAACAATGCTACTGTTTTTTTCATTGCACATCCCCCTGTCTTTCAATCAGACGGTTATCCAGCGTGATTACATAATCTTTATCCGCAGGAAGTTCCACACAATATTTGTTTCCATCTTTGCTGAGGCGAGGCGCCTTTAAAGATTTGTTTACACGGATTTCATACACTCTGCCGCCGAAATGATATTCGCTGACCCCTGCATAATCGAGAGATGAAGGCAGATTGGGAGAAATAAGCAATCCTTCTCCGACAGGTTTTACCCCTACAAAACCTTCCAGGAAGGTGAGCGGTACAAGCCCGCTTTCAGGATATTCTCCGATGATCCCCTGATCGAACTTATCCGCCGTTCCGTTGTTATAAAAGCTCATGCGGCGCAGCTGATCTTTGTGGAATTCAGAAACGATGACGCTAAACCTTTCATAAGCGTTGTCTGCCCCAAGATATTTGATTCTGCCCATCACATCGTAATAAGATACCCAAAAGAAGATACCGCCGTTCTGCTGATTCGGCCAACCGCCCCAACCATCGGGAGTGGGCATGATCTGCCCTTCATGATCCCACCAATAATAAGGAGGGCCACCCGCAGAAATATCAATCGTATTGGAACGAGGCGCTATTTTATAAGCGTAAATATCTTCTCCCTGACTGGTATCTCCGGCAATCACCCTTTCTCCGTTCAGCCATTCAAACATGATCTGCGCTTTATCATCGTCCACCATTCCGAAGGCACAGGCAATGAGATTGATATAAGTCAGTCCGTAATCGTGAGCCACGCCGTCCACATTGTAAGCGCCGATAAATCTTCCCTTTTTACTGTCCCAGAACGTTTTATTGAACTTTTCTTTGGTTTTTTCCGCGAGATCCCTGTAATATTCAGCCTTCGCCATTCCGTCCGAATCATCGTAATATTGATAACGATATTCATAGAGATCTGCCATGGAAAGCAATGACGCATAGAAAAACACGTTGCACGCCGCAGACAAGTATCCGTCCCAGTTATAGGCATCGAAATAGGAAGAAGCGTGAGAATCCACCCTGCCCACATTTTCGGGATCGCCTATGGTAAGAAGCCCCGTTTCGCCTTTCAGCGCTTTGAGCTGATACTCCATAGCCTTTTCAACACGCTGCCACATATTCTGCCCGTCTTTATTGGTAAGGCTGAAAAAGTCGATCTCTTTTCCGTTTATATCGGTAAGATTGTTGAAGTTACCGGAAAGCACATAGTTGGCAACTGCCATGATGAACAATGCGTTGTACTGATAATGGCTTTGCAGCCCGAAATGCTTGGGATTGTCCGTGGTAGACCAGATATACCCGTCATATCCGCTCCAACTGTCACTGCCGTATTTTGTCTGCGTCATCACATCGATCATCGCAGAATTCGCTTCAGGATAATCTTCCCAGATAAATTTCTGACTTTGCCATGCAAGCCATTCGGTAACGCCGATCATAGGGAACCCTGCGCGGAAAGGACTATGATTGGGCAGCTCTCCGTAAATGGAACTCAGCGTCCTCGGCTCCGATTTCGCTGTCCCGTATACTGTCCACATATTATTCACGTCCGCATTGTACGTATCGTCCGCAGAAGAATAAAATAACAGATCATCCGTTCCGTAAACACGCATTTCCGAAACGCTGAACTTTCTGGGCAGATTTTTTTCTTCCCCGTATACAGGCCAAAGCTTTGAAGTGATCCTTATTCCGTTTGCGCAGATCCCGTCCAGATTAAGAACAAGAGTAGCGCCTTTAGGATTAGGAAAATTCATGATAGGGTTGTAATACCCTATTTCATAATCATACAGATAATAATATTTCGGGAAAAAGGTCCAGTTCTCGCCATGGTCGGTGGTGTATTCGATAGAAATGTTGCTGGGGAAATTCACGCAATTCTGCGGGATCTGGATTTCCACCGTATCCAAAGCATAATTCTTATCGAACATCAATCCGACATATTTTTCTTCGTCAACATCGTCTTTATCCGAAACAGAAGTTTCAAATACCGTTTCAGCCTTTCCGTCAAGGATATTTTGTGTGCCTTTGCCCGAAGAAGAGATTGCTTCCACTTTACGGATCATATCCGGGGATTCGTAATCTTTTCCCTCAACTATAACAGTTTTGGGTTCACTCCAACCCAACATAGAATCGGAATCCAGATTGAATGCAGCAACGCGCACGGAATAACTTCCCGCTTTTTTATAAACGTGCTTGTTTTCTGTGACCATCTGAAAACTTGCGCTCTGTTTTGTAGGGCCTACATAACTCCACGTTCCGTCGCCCCAGTCCGTCACATAATATAAATTAGACTGATCTTCCGGCCAGACAAAGCGGCTTTCTATCTTGATACGCAAAACAAACTCTTCGCCTGTGGTGATCCTGGTTTCATCATCCAGAAGAACCATCAAAGAAGAATCTCCTGTTTCCTGCTTGGCAACACTTTCTGTATATCGAATGGAAGAAAGTTCCTTTTCTTTGAGCTGAGAATAATCCTTACCCGCACTCTTCGGTGTGCAGGCGGCAATGCAAGGCAATGCCGCGCTGCTCAACAGAATCGTACTCATCAAACAAGCTATTTTCTTATTTAATCCGCTCATTTTTTACGCCTCTTAACAATCATTACTGTAACAATTGCCGCTGCCCCGACCAAAACGACGGCGCCGCACACAATACCGATTACAGCTGCTGCAGGCAAACCGTCTCCCCCGTTGTCTGCGGAAGATTCTCCTGCCACAGTGACAGTCATCGTATCAACAATTCCTGCAAACTCTTTACTGCGCACTTTAATCGTAACCGTTCCGCTCTTGTGGAAAGTGACTTTTCCATCCGCCGTTACGGTTGCAATATCGGGATCCGTAGAGGTGAACTCCAACTCAGTTACATAGTCGCCGGGCACAATATTTACCTTGCAGGTAAATATATCGCCTACATTTGCACTTGTAATTTTATTGGATATTTCAATTTTACTCAGTTTTGCGGCAACGTTGAAAGTGATTGTATCCGTTGCTTCTTCCGCGTCAAGAACGGAAACCGAGATCGTTACCGTTCCCTCATTGATAAATGTCACTTCACCTTTCTGACTGACAATGGCAACCGATAAATCGGAGGAGGAAAAAATCAATTCGCGCGTTGTAGCATTTTCGGGCAAAATTGTCGTGTTCAGAGCAACTTTGTCGCCAATATATACTTCAGTAGCTGTTTCTGCGATCGTAACCGAATCAGCCGGAACAAAATTGGAATATTCTCCGTTCTCGTTCAAATATTTAAAGGATACATCTTTAAAATCCGCCGCAATAGCTGTCGTAAACAGACATACATTTCCGCGAACGGGGGCTACCGCTTTGTTGCTTTCCAGCATT
>CASFBD010000004.1 GCA_949292885.1 uncultured Bacillota bacterium | reverse complement strand
ATTGCAATGACCGCAATGACGATGACAAGCTCTACGATCGTAAACGCTTTCTTGAACCTTTTTGCCATTTTTTTGCCTCCTTGTTTTATTCGGAAAAGTCTTGCCGTAAATGAAATATTTTTTTGCTTTGCAAAAAAATAAAGCCGGCTTTATCCCTTTCTTCAAGAACATATTTTATCACATTTTAAACAAAAAGGCAAATATTACAAGAGATCAAATTTCTAAATATATTCAATACAGAAGTTTGGCGTTATCGGGCAGCGTGAGCACGGGATTATTGTCCCCCTTCACTGTGAAAAATTCGTCGTGGAAAGTTTTGTGCGGAATCATATAAATTCTCTTTCCCTCCCATTTACCGCGCACCTCCTCGGTAAAGCGGCGCCTGGAAATAATGTAGCCGTACAACCCCGCGTTCAGTTCGACGATCACGTTTTCATAGCCCTCGGCAATACATTTCTGAATTGCTATTTTTATGCGGAACGCCATATAATCATCGGAGAGAAGATACCCCGCCCCTTTACAGCAGGGACAGCGCTTCGTGAGCATGGCAACCGTATCGCTCTTGACCTTTTTACGCGTGAACTGAACCAGTCCCAGTTCGGTCATCGGGCTGACATTGCACTTTGCGCGGTCTTCCTGCAAACAACGTGAAAGTTCCGCCACCACCGCTTCGCGATGATCTCCTCCCGCCATATCAATGAAATCCACGATCACGATGCCGCCGATGTTGCGCAGCCGCACTTGCCGAGCGATCTCCCTTGCCGCCAGCAGATTGGTTTCAAACACAGTATCTTCCAACGCCGTTTCGCCCGTAAACCTGCCGGTATTTACGTCGATAGCAGTCAACGCTTCCGTCCTGTCAAAAATAAGATAGGCGCCGTTTTCCAGAGAAACACGGCTGCTCATCAGCCTGTAGACCTGCTCTTCCAGCCCGAAAGCTTCAAACATTTCGCGCTCGCCGCGGTACAGTACCAGCTTATTTTTCACCCGCGTACGGCGAAGAGCCGCTTCTGCACGGCGGTACGTTTTTTCGTCACCGATATAAATTTTATCTACGGAAGAAAGATCTACGTCCCGCAAAAGCCTTGCATGTACGTCCGCATCCCGATAGACCATATCGCCCACGGACGCCGTGGCATACGCTTCCAGCGCGGCAGCATACAGCCCGCGCAGATACTTGATTTCCTCTTTCAGATCGGCAGGTTTCGCCCCAACAGCGTTGGTGCGCATGACGATCCCACCGTCACCGCCTGCCAGTTTTTCCGCAGTTTTCAGCATCCTGTCGCGCACTTCCACATCTGTGATCTTGCGCGATACCGCGCAAAAATCCGCCTTGGGAAGATAGATCAAGTTTTTCCCCACAAACGAAAGGCACATACTCAGCCGCGCACCCTTCGTACCTATGGGAGATTTTGCAACCTGCACCATTACCTCGTCCCCTTCCTTCACCTGCAAAGAAAGAGGCTTCTGCGCGTCGATCTCCGCGCCGACAGGAATGTCCCCAGCATACAGATACCCGTTCTTTTCCTGCCCGAACGCAACAAACGCCGCCTGCATTCCGGAAAGCACGTTCACTACCCTGCCCTTATAAATGTTCCCGGAAATCTCTGTGGAGCTGTTCTTGTCGAGATGAAATTCGACAAGCCTGCCCTCTTCGGTGACCGCCGCAAAACAATCGTCGCCGAAGTAGTCGAAAAACATATTCTTTTGCATTTATAAAAAACCTTGTCCGCGGAAACCCCGCAGAAAAAAATAAATTAGACAAAGAAAATATTATTTCTTTTATTTTAACACACAGTTTTCACGTTTGCAAGCAGTATTCCGAATTTCTATAAAAACAGTCCGTTCCTTTTTATTACTCGTCTGCCAGGATCTGCGAAAAAGTATCCGTAATTGGATTTTTCTGAGCCAGTTCGAGAAATTCCCGTTGAGACAGTACACAGAAAAGTTCGCCCGAATCGTCAAACACAAGCAATTCAAGCATTTTTCCGCGTTCCAGAAAGGAAAGGGCGCGTCTGAGAGTACATTCCCCGGATACCGCCACCTGCCGCACGCACATCCCGCGGGAAAGCTGACGCGACAGATCGAAGGAGATCCTGGAATAGCGCTCGTCGCGCGCCCCCAGCGTCCCGACCAGTACAAACAGGGCAAAAAACAGTGCGGAAAAATTGGGGACGCTAAAAAAAGAAAGGACAAAAAGCGTGCAGAACAAGATAAAAAACAGGATCCCCAACACCAGCATAAGACGATGCGCAAACCCTTCCCCCTTTTTGCGCACGGCAATGCAGGCGACGATCCTGCCGCCATCCAGCGGATAAGCGGGAAATAGGTTGATTATCGCCAGAAAGAGGGAAGCAAATGCCGCCGTGTCCGTATACGGGTATGTTTCCGGGAAAACCCACCACAACGCAGCAAACAGCGCCGCGCACGCGGCGTTGACAAACGGGCCCGCCAGCGCCAGTCGGATCTCGTCCGCCAAAGGAATGCCCTCGATGTCCCCGCTGACCACAGCGCCGCAAGGCAGAAGGCGCAGACGCGTCAGTCGACAGCCGATGCGTGCTGCGTACTGTGCGTGGCCGAATTCGTGAATAACGGCAACAAGCGTATAAACGAGGAACAAAAACAGCTCCCCGCGCCAGAAAAACCAGATCCCAAAAAGAACAAAGAGCGGATGCACGTAAACCGTGAACCGCTCTTTGCCTTCCGCGCGTTTTTTCGGTTTTGCGCGGTGTTTTGTCATAATATTAAACATACGTGCCTGTCTTTTCGTCACACGCTCCAAACGATGTCGTTGTTTTCGCCCACCGTATAAGAGCTGATGAGCGTACCCGAATCGTACATGGAAACGGTAACGGGAGTTTCCCCTGCGGAATATCCTACGGGCAGAGTGGAAAACGCCGTATCGCCTGCCGCGACATAGGCATTGGTCAGCCCTGCAATGACAGTGGAAAAGGAAGTAGTATGCGAAATTTCAACACTGTATCCGTTTTCGCCTTCAAAGACTCTCTGCACCGTGCCGCCGCAGGGAGCATACACACTGCACTCGCCCGTAAAGGTGAGGACGCCGTTTTCATCTGCAGTGCAGACGACGGAATTGTCCGAAACCACAGAACGCAGAGTCAGCTCGGAATACGAACGGTCGTCCTGCGCGGCGACGGGCGTTTCTTCCTGTACAAGCCCGCGGAAAAAGGTGTTGATGGCACTGTTTTCCCAAAACAGATTGGTCAGGACAATGGCGGCGCACAGCACGCACACGGCAACAAATTCCGCAACCAGCAATCCGCTTTCCAAAAAACGCTTGCGCGGCACGGAAGTTTCCTGCATCACGCGGGATTCGCCGTAGTCGGTGATGTTTTCCCCTTCTGCCACCTCATCGGCGGTATCGAGGCGCTCGTTGACACTCTCCACGACCTGCTCTTTCAGTTCGGCAGGTTCGCGCTTTTTCTTGCTGCGTTTTTTGGTAACGTTCAGCGTGCTGACCGGAATTTCCAGCATTTCCGCATAATCGATGTTTTCGCTCATAGGTGTTCCTCCGATTCTTGTTTGTACGAATATTGTATGAGGATCGTCCCCCTTTCAGAACACTTTTTACAAACCTTCTGCGATTTGTTTGCACCTTTTTTCAATTTACTGTATAATATAGATAAATTCAGAACGCGGAAGGGTTCTCCTTCCTTGCCAAAAGGAAAAAAAATGAAAATTTCCCCTATTTTCCGACAAAAAAAGGCGGTATGGTCATTTGAGATCTTCCCGCCCAAACCGACGGCAGATCCTTCCGCCGTACACAACACCATTGCAGAACTTTCCGCCCTGCGACCTGACTATATTTCCGTCACGTGCAGTGCGGGCGGTTCGGGAAACGCGCGCACGGGCGAAATTGCCTCTATGGTAAAGAGTTTCGGCGTGGAGCCTTTGGCGCACGTCACCTGCATCAATTCGGACTTAGCTTCCGTCCGCTCGGCGCTTGCCGATCTGAAAAAGCGCGGCGTGGAAAATGTACTTGCCCTGCGCGGCGATCGCCTGCCTGACCGCGAGGACAGCAAAGACTTTGCCCACGCCTCCGACCTGGTGAACTTTATCCGCACGGAAGGCTACGATTTTGATATTGCGGGGGCGTGTTATCCCGAAGGGCATCCCGAAGCCAAAAGTCTGCTTGAAGACATCCGCAATTTAAAGAAAAAGACGGACGCGGGCGTAAGCCACCTCAATACCCAGCTCTTTTTCGACAATGAGGATTTTTACAGATTCCGCGACATGCTGTCCCTGGCGGGAATAGACATCCCCGTGCAGGCAGGCGTGATGCCCCTTGTCAAAAAAGGACACGTGGACAGGATCATCTCTCTTTCGGGCGCCAAGATCCCCGCAAAGATCTCGCGCATGATCTCCCGCTTTTACGACAAACCCGAAGCGCTGATGGAGGCGGGCATTGCCTATGCGGTGGATCAGATCGTCGACCTCTTGTCCGCGGGTGCACAGGGCATTCACCTGTACGTCATGAACAATTCTTACGTGGCAAAACGCATCACGGAGAGCGTGCAAGGGATCTTAAACGAACTCAACGGAGCAGAAAATGCAGATAGACCGTGACGAATTTTTACGGTACTTAGGCTGGAACGGTCAGAAAAACGAAGATACGTTCCTTGAAAAACTGGACGAAGCGGCAAAAAAATGCCTTGCCGCGGCAACGCCGAAAAGTGTGGTGCGCAGATTTCGGCTGACAAAAGAATACGAACTTGCAGGAACAGGTTTTTTCCTTTGCGGGGAGGACATCCGCGCACACCTTTCCGGATGCGGAGAGGTGTATCTGATGGCTGCGACCGTGGGACAAGGTACGGAAAAACTCATCTCGCTCGCACAAAAACGCAGCGCGCACGAGGCGCTCCTGCTGGATACGGCGGCAAGCTGCGCCATCGAGAGCTATTGCGACGACGTCTGCGAAGACCTGCAGAGGGACTGCCCTACCCTGCTGACCCCGCGCTTTTCCTGCGGGTACGGGGATTTTCCGCTGGAAGCCCAGAGGGAGATCTGCGCACTCCTTCGCACGGATTCGCAGATCGGGCTGTGCTGTGACGAAAGTTTTCTGCTCACACCCCGAAAATCGGTCACCGCGCTGGTGGGGATCACTGCCCTGCCGCGCACGCAGACATCCCCCCGCGGGTGCGGAAGCAAATGCTCCTCCTGCAAACACGGCGGATGCGCTTTCCGCAAGAGGGAACAATCATGAATTTTTTGAATTTTCTTGAAAACCATATTGTCTTATTTGACGGAGCATTCGGCACTCTCCTGCAAAAAAAAGCGGGGAACGTCGGCACCCTTCCCGAACGGCTGAACGAAGAGCGCCCCGATCTGATCGCGGACATCCATCGCACCTATCTCGACGCGGGCGCAGACGTCATCACTGCCAACACCTTCGGGGCAAACCCTCTGAAAACAGGCTCCAAAGAGCTTTCCGACAGGCTTGTCCGCGCGGGCATAAAAATCGCGCGGGAGGCCGCAAAAGACAAGTTTGTGGCGCTGGACATAGGGCCTTCGGGCAGACTCCTCGAACCCATGGGCAGCATGACTTTTGAAGAGGCATACCAATGCTTTGCTGACGTCGTGGAGGCAGGCAAAGAGGGCGCGGACCTGATCCTCATCGAAACGATGGCGGATTTACAGGAAATGCGCGCGGCGCTCCTTGCGGCGCGCGAACACAGCGATCTGCCCGTACTCTGTTCGATGACCTTTGAAGAGAGCGGAAGGACGTTTGCGGGATGCGATCCCGTCTGCTACGCCATGACCTGCGCTCCGCTTGCGGACGCCGTCGGCGTAAACTGCTCGCTGGGACCGGCAAAACTTCTGCCCGTGGTACGGGCGATCCTCTCCGCAACGGACAAACCCGTGATCGTACAGGCGAATGCGGGACTGCCCGACGCCGACCTCAACTATGACGTGAGCGCGGAAGAATTCGCCGAAGTCTACCGCACCTTTCTGGAAGAAGGCGTGCATATCGTCGGCGGATGCTGCGGAACTACGCCCGAATATATCCGCCTGCTGCGTGCTCTTGCAAACGGGCGCACTCCTCAAAAGAGGAACGTCCCCCGCCGCTCCTGCGTGTGCTCGGCAACGCGCGCCGTATATGTGGACGGCGTGCGCGTGATCGGCGAACGCATCAATCCCACGGGCAAAAAAGCGATGAAACAAGCGCTCCTTGGCGGCGATTACGGCTATGTGCAGGCGCAGGCGATCGAACAGACGGAAGCGGGTGCAGACATCCTGGACGTGAATGCGGGGCTTCCCGAACTGGACGAAAAGCAAGTTCTCGCGCGGCTGGTGCGCGAAGTGCAGGCAGTAAGCGATCTGCCTTTGCAGATCGACTGCGGGAAACCGGATGCCATTGAAAGCGCCCTGCGCGCCTGCTGCGGCAAAGCGATCGTCAACTCGGTGAACGGCGAGGACAAGGTACTGCACTCCATCCTTCCACTCGTCAAAAAATACGGGGCGGCGGTGGTAGGCCTTACCATGGACGAGCGCGGCATTCCCAAAACGGCAAAAGAGCGCGAGGCCATCGCGCAGAAAATCATACGCGCGTGCGAAAGCTACGGCATTGCGCAGGAGGACATTTACATCGACTGTCTGACGCTGACAGTAAGCGCCGAACAGGCGCAGGCAACCGAGACGCTGCGCGCCCTGCGCAGCATTAAGGAAAAGTATCGCGTAAAGACGGTGCTTGGCGTGAGCAACATCTCCTTCGGTCTGCCCAACAGACAGATCATCAATACGGCGTTCCTGACCGCGGCGATGTTCGCGGGGCTGGACTGCCCCATCATCAACCCCAACGTCCCCGAAAATATGCAGGCAGTGGCAGCTTTCCGCGCTCTTTCCGGTGAGGATAAAAAATGCACCGCCTACACGGAAAAGTACGGCACCGTAAAAGTTTCCGTCCAGCAATTCTCCGCGGCTCCCGCCAAAGCGGCGGATGAGGAAGAGGATATTTTTCGCGCCATCCGCAAGGGACTGCCCTCGGCAGGAGCACTGGCGGCAAAACTTTTACAGACTGTGCCGCCCCTGCAACTCATCGACGAGTACCTTATCCCTGCCCTCAACGCGGTGGGCGACGCGTACGAAAAAGGGACGCTGTTCCTGCCCCAGCTCATTTCCGCCGCCGAAAGCGCGAAACTGTGCTTTGACGAAGTGAAAAAACTCCTGCCCGAAGGGGGCACGGAACGCGGCAAGATCGTTCTTGCCACCGTGCGCGGCGACATTCACGACATCGGCAAGAACATCGTAAAAACGGTGCTTGAAAATTACGGATACAAGGTGCTCGACCTGGGGAAAAACGTTCCCCCCGAAGAAATTGTGCAAACGTGCGAGCGCGAACACATCCGCCTGTGCGGGCTATCCGCACTGATGACGACCACCGTTCCCGCTATGGAAGAGAGTATCCGCTTGCTTCGGGAACGCTGTCCGGACTGCCGCGTGATGGTGGGCGGTGCCGTGCTGAACGCCGACTACGCCAAAAAGATAGGCGCCGACTGGTACTGCAAAGACGCCAACGCGGACGTAAAAATCGCGCAATTTGTTTTTGAAAACGGAAAACCCGTTCCTACCCTGTAAAAAATTTTGTGAGGCGATTCATTATGACTGATACAAAGAAATATTTTGACGCTTGCGTGGCAAGCATTGCCGAACTCGTCAAATTTGACAGCTCCCAGGCCCCTGCCCTGCCCGGAATGCCTTTCGGCAAGGGCGCGGCGGACTGTCTGGCATACTTTCTGGAACTTGCCCGCTCTTTCGGCTTTGAAACACACAACTACGACAACTACGTCGGAGAAGTCATTTTCGGCGAAGGGGAAGAATTTGCCGTCCTTGCCCACCTTGACGTCGTCCCTGCGGGAAAAGGCTGGACAAAACTGCCTTTCGGGGGCGAGATCTGCGACGGAAAGCTGTACGGGCGCGGCACCATGGACGATAAAGGTCCCGCCGTCATCTGTCTGTACTGCCTGCGTGCGCTGAAAGAGAACGGCTTTGTACCCAAAAAGAAGATCAAACTCATCGTCGGCTGCAACGAGGAAAGCGGCTGGGCGTGCATCGACCACTACAACGAATGTGCGCACATGCCCGAAGTTGGATTTACGCCCGACGCCGATTTTCCCGCCATCTTTGCGGAAAAAGGGATCCTGCACTTTGAAACGGCCTTTCCCCTTCCCGATGCGCCCTTTACCTCTCTGAACGCGGGCGAGCGCCCCAACATGGTATGCGACTTTGCCGCCGCAAGCGGCGCTGACGCGCAGGGCGCGGAAAAATTTGGTCTTGCCGTCCACGGCGACACCGTGGAAGCGCGCGGAAAATCCGCCCATGCTTCCACTCCCGAAAAAGGCGTAAACGCGCTGGGCATCCTGCTCTCTTTCTTCGCGGAAAAAGACGAGCGCGTGAAAAACATTTACGATCTGCTGTTTGCGGACAAATTGGGGCTGCGCAAACTCAGGGACGAAACGGGGCCCCTGACCATGTCTGCAAACGTGGCGCGCTACGAAAACAATACTCTGTTCATCACGACGGACATCCGTTACCCCGCCACCTTCACGCAGGAACAGATCTGCGAAAGGCTGAACGCGTTTGGCGCGCCTTACACCCTGCTCCACTGCCAGAAACCGCTGTACAATGAGAAGGAGGGATTCCTCGTTTCCACGTTGCAAAAAGTGTACTGCGAACACACGGGCAGAACGGAGGAAGCCATTGCCATCGGCGGCGGTACTTACGCGCGCGCCCTGAAAAACGGCGCGGGATTCGGGCCGCAGTTCCCCGACGAACCTTCCACCATCCACCAGAAAGACGAGTACATCACTCTGGAAAACGTACAAAAACTTTTGGACATTTACACTTCCGCCATTTACGAACTGACAAAGTGACAAAAGCGCTTGGAGGAAACTCTTCGCCACGTCTGCGTAAAATCACAGCCGCCCGCAAATTTTGCGGGCGGCTGCATTTTTTTCGATTTTCTCTAACGCTTGCAAAAAACAGTCCCGCCGCCGAAAAAACGCTTTCGGAGCTGACTTTGTCAGAGTTGTTTTTTCATGACATAATTTGTGAGCAGGACGCCGCGGCGCAGCACCTGCTGTTCTTTACAGACGGCATACCCGCGCCCCTCGAAAAACGGCAGTGCCGTAATCGACGCGTGGACAGTGATCTCTCCCGTGCATTTCTTTTCCAATGCGTCGCACAGCGCCGTTGCCACGCCGCGGCGCTGAAAATCCTTATGGACGTACAGCCTGTCCAGATAATTCCCGTCGAGGTCGGCAAAACCGACAATGATCCCGTCCTCTTCGGCAACGAGCGTATCGTGCGCGGACAGAGAAGTATTCCACGCATCTCTGTCGGCGCCGCCTGTCCAGGCATCCAGCTGATCGCTCGCATAATCAGCCGCATTGACGCAATGCACGGTATCGTAAAACAGGCAAAGCAGTTTTTCGCAATCGGCAGGCTTATAAGCACGCAGGATCATTTGCCTTCCTCCCGCAGCAACTGCCGCAACTTTCGCACGGCGGGCACGTCGGCAGGCGCCCATTCCTCTTCCCGCAGTTCGTCCGCCTTCAAAAAGCGCAGCGCCTCATGCTCCGTACAGGTGAAATCTGAAAGAAATTCGCATCGAAAAGTGTATAACGTTATGCAAAAATCGGGATATTCGTGGTACATTTCCAAAAAGGGAGAGAGCACGCGGACATCCGCTTTCAGCTCCTCCTTTACCTCACGAACCAGCGCGCTTTCCCGCGATTCCCCCTCTTCTATCTTTCCGCCGACAAACTCGAATTTGTGCGCCACATAAGAGTACTTGCTGTCCCCGCGCTTTGCCGCAAGAACTTTTCCGTCCTGCACGACAACTGCGCCAACCACTTGCAAATGTTTTTTCATGCTTTCTCCTATCCGTTAAAACAGGCTGCCCGAAGGCAGCCTGTTCTTTTTTTACTTATTTTACAGGGTTCCGACATCCTCGTTTTGACCGGGCTGATTTCCGGTCAGCTGTTCAATGATCCCTTTCGTGTAACTTTCAAGATCGGAAGGGACTTTCACCAGCGATTCTCCCTCCGCACCGAGAGAAAGTTTTACGTTTGCCTCAAAGGAAACGGCGGGAATCATCATTGCGGTATTTGCCGCAAGCGAACCTTCCACGTCCGCAACCAGGCTGACCGCACGGAATACATACGATTCGTCCAGAGAGAGATACACCGCAACATCGCACTTGGTAAACGCCAGTTCGACCGCAACGCCCTGCTCTTCCAGCAAGGTGGCAACCGTCTCTTCGGATGCGGTCAGACGGAATTTAAGCCCGTCGCTGTCGTCCATTTCCAGTTTGACGCTGTACTGCGCAAGCGCTTCGAGAACGTAATCCGCAGAGATCAGCTGCGCAGACGATTCACCCGAGATCTCGCCCGTACCGTCCGTCTGCTCCGCAAACAGGGAATATCCCGAACCGGGGATCAGTCCGCCGATCAGAGACATCAGATCATTCATCGAATCCTTTCCCTTGATGGTCAGTTCGTCTTCGCCGCTCTTTAAGGTAAGATCCGCGTACGCCATGCCTGCGGTATCTATGTACGCACCGCCGGATGCGGAATACTCCGTATTTTTCCCGTCCGCGCCGGGTACTGTGAACTTTGCCTTGTTGATGTTTGCGGAAATTCCCGCAAGATCTATAGCCGTATTGTCCTCATTCTTTTTCAGGGAAAACGCCGCACTGAGATCGGTCTCCCCCGAATACGTCTTTGCACTTTCCCCTTCCCCCATGGTGAAAGAGAAACCTGCTTCCAGCCCCGCGCCGAGATGGAAAGACCAATCCGCCGATTCCGTATCGCCGACGACCTTATCCCCCTCAATGTGGGAAAGCGCTGCCGCAAGTTCTTCTTTGGTGGGTTCTTTGTAGTTGCCGCTGATGGTACCGTCCGGATTGACGCCGCCCGGCTCCATAGGTCCGACGCAGGCGGAAAGCAATCCCACAGACAGCGTCATCACGGACGCCATAGCCACGAAAAGAAATTTTTTCATCCTGACTCCTTTCTGCGCAACAGGGCGCAGATGTGATATTTGACAAACAGATGTCGATTTGTCGCTTTCATTATAATATGAAACCGTCGGCTTGTCAAGCGGATGAAAATTTTTATTATTTCACATATTTACGACACATCGGCGTTCAATGAACGCGGCTGCCGATCTCCGCGTCGTCCGCAGCGAACAGAACATGGCATTTTCCGTCCGTATCGGTGGAAGCGATCAGCATTCCGTTGGAATACTCGTTGCCGAATTTGTGCGGTTTAAGATTGACGAGCACGACGATCTTTTTGCCGATCAGCTGTTCGGGCTCGTAAGTGTCCGCAATGGAAGAAACGATAACGCGTTCCCCCATGCCGTCGTGCAGAGTGATCTTCATCAGTTTGTTCGTCTTGCGCATGGGCTTTGCCGCAACGATCTTGCAAACGCGCAGATCGAGCAGATCGAACGTCTCAATGCCGATCTCTCCTTTGACGGGCGCGGGCTCGGCGACATATCTGTCCTCAACGGGAACGCTCTGTTCCTCTTTCTGAGCCGCGGGCGCCTGCTCTTCTTTTGCATCCGGATCCTCCTCTTCGGGCAGGGAGAAATCCAGCAGGGAGAGATAGCGCGCGGAATCCACAGCAAACAGATACAGGTACAGGCGCGGACCCTTGTCACGGGCAAGCACGAGGTTGTAAACGTCCTTGAAGAACTTGCTCTGCACCTCTTTGAGCGCGTTTTTGTCCTCTGCCTTGTCGGGATAAATGCGCTTGGGAATGGCGTACAGTTCCGACTGCAAAGAATCCAGCGTGTACCCTCCCTGTGCCACATAATCCTTGAGCTGCCTTACGCATTCGCGTTCGCTCTCGTTCATGGTACGCCAGTACTGCCAGTTACGCTTTTTAAGGATGACGTATTCACTTTCCGGCGAACAGGTTTTCAGCCAGAACTCCGCCTTGGCAAAGCGCTCGGCAAACTCTGAAACCTTGAATGGCGTGCCGATTTTTTCAAACAGTTTCTCCATCATTTCCGCATTGAAGTTGACGACGGAACCCAGATCCACCAGCTGTCCCATCGGGACGGGGACGATGTTCCTGCCCTCGATGAGGCAATTTTCCATTACACGGGTGATGGTTTCGTTGGCGTTTCCCTCGCGATACGCGGTGAGCATCTTATCAAACTCGAAATACTGGCGCAGGATCTCGTCCGAAAGACAGAAATCGAATGCTTTGAGCGGCTCCGTCTTGGCATACAGCCACAAAATAATTTCCGGCTGGTACAATTTGAGCAGGAAATCGGGCGTCATGTTGAAGCCGGACGAGCCGCTCATCTTGCCCACGCTGCCCTTGATCCCGATAAATTCATAACCCTGGAACAGGGGCGCGGGATAGCCGAACACCTCACGGGAAACATCCTTTGCGGTGTCGTAACTCCCGTTTTTGGATGCGTGATCTTTGCCGCCCGGTTCAAAGTCCACTCCTTCCGCCAGCCAACGCATGGGCCAGTCCACCTTCCACTGCAACTTGCAGTTAAAGTCTTTGGTGAAGTCGAAATCCCCCTCGTGGCCGCACTCGCACACATAGTGCGCCTTGGTGCAATCTTCGGAAAGGGAAACGATCTTTGTGCTGTCCTTGCCGCAGTGCGGGCAGAAAATGCTGACGGGATAATAATTGTCGCGTTCCCCTTCCGCCGCGTCCTGCGTACGGTGGGAATCGAGAATATCAAAGATCTTTTTGCGGTTTTTCAGCGCAAATATGACGTGCTGCGCATACCTGCCGCTGCGGTATTCCTTCGCCTGGAAATGGTATTCCATCTCGATACCGAAGTTTTTCAGCGAGGTCATGAACTCCTTTTCAAAATGCGCGGCATAGCTTTCGCAGCAGCCGAACGGATCGGGAATGTCCGCATACGGATGCCCGATGTACTGTTCAAAGGAATTGTTGCCGAGATGATCGGCAACGTTTTTGGGCACTTTGCGCAGGCGGTCGTACTCGTCCCAGGAAAAGAGGAGCTTTGCCTTTTTGCCGCGCTTTTGCAGGGCGCGATAAACGAAATAGCTGGTGGCTATGTCGCGGAAATTGCCGATGTGCACAGAACCGGAGGGGGAAATGCCCGCCGCGCACACGTATTCTGCCTTGTCGGGATTGCGGCGGATGATCTCGTCCGCCAGTTTGTCTGCCCAATACATAATAATTCTCCTGAATGGTTTGCTTACTTTGTGATTTCTGTCATTATACCATATTCCGCACGCAAAAATCAAACCGTACGCGGCTCAAACGCAAAAAAACTGTAAAAACGATTTGCAAACCCGCATAAGTGTGCTATAATACCTCGTGTTTTTACTGTGAGGTATTGTCATGAAATTTACGCGCGGGCTGAAAGACGGGCTGCCCATCGCACTCGGATACGTTTCCGTGGCGTTCGCCTACGCCGTGCAAGCGGTCAACCAAGGCTTCCCCTTCTGGTTTCCCATCCTCGTTTCCGCCACCAATTTTACGGGAACGGGACAGTTTGTGGGAACAAACCTGATCGCCGCAGGCGCAAACCTTGGAATTTTGTTTGCCACGCTCCTGGTCATCAACATACGCTACACGCTCATGTCCTTTGCATTGGCGCAGAAAATGGAAGACGGCTTTCCGCTGTGGAAGCGCGCGATCCTCGCTTTCGGCGTGACGGACGAAAACTTTGCCGTGGCAGTGCGTCAGCCGCACAAACTGACTTTTCCCTATCTGATGGGACTGATGAGCTGTTCCTTCTGCGGCTGGCTGGGCGGAACGGCGCTGGGCGCAGGCGCCAGTGAATTATTGGAAACCCTGCTTGCGGGAGGCGCACACGTCTATTACGAGGTGCTGATGAGCGCCCTGAGCATTGCCCTGTATGCCATGTTTGTTGCCATTGTCCTGCCGCCTTCGCGCGATGATAAGCACATTCTCCTGCTCGTTCTCCTCTCTGTTGCGGCCAGCTGCGTGTTTTACTTTGTACCTGCGCTTGCCGACCTGCCCGCGGGGCTGAACATCATCATCTGTTCCGTCGCCTGCACGGCGGTGATCGCCGCAGTCTTTCCCCGCAAAGAGGAGGAACCGGAAAAGACACAGGACGGAGGCGAAGCATGAACGCCACACTCACGGATATGCTTATCGGCTGCCTTGTCATGTTCGCCGTGACCTACATGACCAAAGGCATCACTCTGCTGTTTGCCAAAAAAGAGATCAAGAGCGCGTACATACGCTCCTTTTTGTATTACCTGCCCTACAGTGTGCTGGCGGTAATGGTGTTCCCTACAATTCTTTTTTCCACCTCTTCCCTCATCTCCGGGATCGTGGGAACGGCAGTGGCACTGCTTCTTTCCTTTTTCCGCAAAGGACTTCTGCCCGTTTCGCTGGCGAGCATTGCCGCTGTGTTTCTGACCGAATTTTTACTGTACGTATTCTGAAAATAAAAGCAAACCGCTCCCCGTTGCAATGCAACGGGGAGCGGTCTTTTTAATTACTTTATATACTCTGACAGATCTGTCTGAGAAGCGTTTACGGAAAGAAGTTTTTCGCGCAGAGGCAGAACATACGGCGGAGAAACGGAGAGCTCATCTATGCCGCACGCAGCAAAGAACGCCGTAAGCGACAGATCGCGCGCAAGTTCGCCGCAGATCCCGATCCATTTTCCTTCCGCGTGGGCGCAGTCGGCGGCATATCTGATCAGCCGCAGAATGGCTTTATGGTGGGTATCCACAAACTTTTCCAGCGCCTGATTCTGGCGGTCGGCCGCCAGTGTGTACTGGATGAGGTCGTTGGAACCGATGCTGAAAAAGTCTGCCTCTTTTGCAAGTTCGTCGGCAATGAGCGCCGCGGCGGGCGTTTCGATCATAATGCCGATCTGCATTTTTTCGTTGAATGCAAGCCCTTCTTTTTTCAGGTCGGCGCGCACTTTTTCCGCCATTTCGCGCACCCAGCGCACCTCTTTGACGCTGATGATCATGGGAACCATCGCCGCCACGTTCCCGTCGGCAGAGGCGCGGTAAATAGCGCGCAGCTGTGTGTACAGAATCTGAGGGCGCTCCATGCAGATGCGCACAGAACGCAATCCCAACGCGGGATTCTCCTCGCGCGGAAGTTTGAAATAGGAGGCCTGTTTGTCCGCCCCTATATCCATGGTGCGGATGACGAGCAGTCTGCCTTCCAAAAGTTTTGCCGCGCGGGAATATTCCATGTATTGTTTTTCTTCGCTCGGGTAATCCTCGCTTTCCAGATAGAGAAACTCGCTGCGGAACAGCCCCACGCCTTCTCCGTCGTTCTGCAGAGCCGCCTTTACATCCTCGCTGTTCCCTACGTTGCAGTATATGTGCACTTCCCGCCCGTCCTGCGTAATGCTCTTCTTTCCGACGAGCGCCTGTCTGCGTTCGCGGGCGGCGTCCGTTTCCGTCTTCTTTTTCAGATAGAGGGAAAGCGTCTGTTCGTCCGGTTCGACGATAACCTTGCCGGAAAAACCGTCTACGATACACATTTTTCCGTCAAAAGGCATATCGATACTGTCACGAATGTTCACGACGGAGGGCAAAGCGAGCGTGCGGGCAAGGATGGCGGTGTGGGAAGTTTCCGAGCCGAACGTGGTGACGAATCCGAGCACTTTGCCCTTATCCAGTCTGACCACCTCGCTGGGCGTAAAATCGCTGGAAGCGAGGATACTGGGTTCATCCAGTACGATCTCCTCTTCTTTTTTGCCCAAAATGTAACCGCCGAGTCTTTTGGCGACGTCGATGACGTCCACCGCGCGCGCACGCATATATTCGTCGTCCATGCGGATGAATGCCTGCGAAAGCTCGAATCCCGCCTCCTCGGCGGCCTGCGCGGCGGGTTCGCCCGCATCGATCTTTGCCAGGACGGCGTCCTCCAGGTCGGCGTCCTCCGTCATCATGGCGTGCATACTGAAAATTTCCGCCTCCGATTCCCCCACCGAGGAAACGGCCTGCTGATACAACGCCTGAAGCTCGGCAACCGCCTTTTCACGCGCGGCATAAAATTTGTTCCGCTCTTCTTCGGGCGTTCCCTGTTCGCGGACAGCCACGGCATCGTCGTGCCGCACGATTTTCAGTTTTCCGACGGCGATTCCTTCAAATACACTTTTTCCGCAATACTCCGTCATACCCGTTCTCCTTTTACAGGTTGCTTTCGATCACCGCTTTCATGCCGACGTATGCAGCTTCCGCGTCCGCCCCTTCGCAGGTGACGATGACGGTATCCCCGCATTTTACGCCCAAAGACATTACCGCAAAAATACGCTTTGCATCCGCCTTTTTCCCCTTCGCTTCCACCGTGACGGCGCTCTGATACTTTTTCGCCTCCGCGACGACAAGCCCCGCGGGACGCGCATGGATGCCCAGGCTGTCCTTGATCACGTATTCAAACGACATTTTCTTTTCCTCCCGAATTTAATATTCTATCGCGTAACCGTTCATGGCATAGCGCACAGCCTTGCACGAACCGTTCAGCACAACCGTATTTTTCTGCGGGTAAAGTCTGGTGGTAAACACCTTCTCCCCGTCGTTCAGATAAATTTCACACAGAGAAACGTCCATAAACACGCGCGCCGAACGTGCATGCACGTCCGCGCGGCGAACGTCCCTTCCGCGCCCCGCATCCGAAACAAAGCGAAGCTCGAATTCCTCTCCGAAAGAAAGTTCCAGCGCGTCCGAAAGGAGCAGTTTCGTGCCGGGAGCGATGTCATCGAGCAGCAATTCGTAACAGCCGCAATCCTGCGACAGCGGGATCTCCTCACGGCGCAGGCGCTCGATCTCGCGCACGGGCATCTGGTACAGAACGCCGTTCCTGTTTGTAAGCTCGCGCGGAAGCGTGAGCGAATGCTGCCAGCCTTCCGCTACGGAAGGCTGATTGTCGTACGGGACGTCCGGCATTCCCGCCCAACCGAACAGAATACGGCGGGAACCGTCGAAAAACGTCTGCGGCGCATAAAAGTCGAAACCCGCATCCCATTCGCGGAAGTTTTCCGCACACGCCTCCTCACAGAAATACCCCGAAGAGTACGTGCTCTGGAATTTATATTTTTCGTGCGGGACGCCCTGCGGCGAAACGCACAGGAACCGATCCCCGCCCAGCGTGAATAGGTCGGGACATTCCCACATATACCCGAACTTCTCCCTGCCCGAGATCACCTCGCGCAGTTTAAAATCTTCTCCGTTTGCGGAATCATACACCAGCACGGCGCCGCGGTCTCCCTTCAGCCTGCCGCCCAAAACCATTGTATAACCCGACTCCGTCTTTTGCACTTTGGGGTCGCGGATGTGCCGCGTAAACTCGGCAGGATAATCGGGCGTGCGCAAAAGGACTTGTTTTTTGCCGAACGTATAGCCGTTTTGCGAACGAAGCAGGATGGTGTTGGATTCCCGCCCGTCCGAAATGTAGTCGTACTTCTTATCCTTGTGCTTGACGTTGCCCGTATAATACAGGGAGAGGTGATCCTCTTCCCCCACGGCGCTGCCCGAGTAAGCGCCGTCCGCCTCCTCGGGGGTATCCGGATAGACGGCAACGCCGCAATATTTCCAGGAAAGCAGATCGGGACTTGCATAGTGTCCCCAGCAATGCAGGCCCGTTCCCTCCGCGCTTTGCGGCGCGTACTGGAAAAAGACGTGGTACGTCCCTTTCCAGTAACACAGTCCGTTGGGATCGTTCATCCAGCCGACAGGCGGCAGAAGATGATACCTGCAACGGTTTTTCCCCGCACTCACGCGGGGAATATTTTCCTCAGCCTTTGCAACGAGTTCGCGCTGCGTCATGCCGTGGCCTCCGCAGGTTCCGCCTCCTTTTCGCGCACGGCAAGAACTGCGTCGCCGAACGCGACTTTTCCCGTACTGAGGCAATCCACCGCGGCGTAATCGTCCGCATTGGTAACGACCACGGGCGTGGTGACATCGTATCCCTCCGCCGCGATCGCTTTAAGATCAAAGGACAGAAGCGCCTGGCCTTTTTGTACCGTGTCGCCCTCTTTGACGAGCGCCGTAAAATACTTCCCTTCGAGGGCAACGGTGTTGAGTCCCACATGGATGAGCACTTCTACGCCTGCCTCGTTGGTCAACCCGATCGCGTGCTTGGTTTCAAACAGGGTGGTCACTTTGCCGTTGAAAGGTGCAACCACCTTGCCGACTTCGGGCAGAACGGCGAATCCGCGGCCGAGCACACCGCCGGCAAACGTTTCGTCCTTCACTTCAGAAAGAGGCATTGCCTTGCCGCGCAGCGGGCTGTAAACTTTATCCTTTTCGCAGGCGGCCTCGTCCTTATACCAGATAAAGGAAACGATAAACGCTGCCGCAGACGCGATGAGGATAGTGATGATATAGTTGACGATGTTCCATACGCCCAGACCCAGTTCGGAGTTGGGAACGGTGATGAGGATACCAAACAATCCCGTCACACCGTATGCGGATGCCCCGACCTGCATGAGAGCGGCATACAGTCCGCCCACGGCGCCGCCGATCATGCCCGCGATAAAGGGCTTTCTGTAACGTACGTTGACACCGAAAATGGCAGGTTCGGTGATACCCATGTATGCGGAAAGTGCCGCAGGCACCGCCATTGCCTTGACCTTTTTGTTTTTGGATTTGAGAGCCACCGCCAGAGCCGCCGCGCCCTGCGCAACGTTTGCCGCCGTGGCAATAGGCATCCAGATATTGGCGCCGCCATTGCTCAAAAATCCCTGTTCGATAATGTTGTACATATGGTGCACGCCCGCGACCACCGTGGGAGCATACACCGCTCCGACCAAAAATCCGCCGATGCCGAACGGCACGGAGATCAGCCAGGACGCACCCTGCAATACCCATGTTTCCAGCTGTCCGAAAATGGGCCCGACCACAAGCAGAGCCACGGCGCCCGCTGCCAGTACGGATGCGAGCGGCACGACAAACAGGTCGAGGATCTCCGGAACCACTTTATGCAGTTTCTTTTCGACAAAACACATCACCCATACGGACAGGATGACGGGGATAACGTGTCCCTGGTACCCTACCAGACGCACGCTGTAAGCGCCGATGGAAAAGAGCACGGGCGCCGTATTGACCGCATCGCCGCTCCAGGCATTGACAAGATCGGGATGGATCATGATCATGCCGACGACGGCGCCCAGGAACATATTGCCCCCGAATGCACGCGCCGAACTGACCGCAATGAGAATGGGCAGGAAGGTGAGAGCCGCACTGCTCATCAGATGGAAAAAGGTGTACCAGTTGGAACCGGCCATGCCCGGAATGACTTTTGTAAGCCCTTCCAGCAGTCCCATCAAAAGTCCGCTGGCAACGATGGCGGGCAAAATGGGCACAAACACGTCGCCCAGCGTCTTGATCAGGCGCAGGAAAATATTTTGCTTGGAAGCCGCCGCCTTTTTGACGTCCTCTTTGCTGCCCCCTTCGATGCCCGCAAGTTCGGTAAACTGTTCAAACACTTTGTTGACAGTTCCCGTCCCGAAAATGACCTGCAACTGTCCCGACGCCTCGAATACGCCCTTGACGCCGTCGACGTTTTCCAGCTTTTCCTTGTTCACTTTGCCGTTATCCGCAATGACAAGGCGCAGCCTCGTGGCACAATGTGCCGCAGAAACAATGTTTTCCTTACCGCCGATCGCATCCAGGACGCCCTGGGCCGATACTCTGTAATCCATGTTGTTCCCCTTTATTTTTATTTTTTGTTACACGATATGGAATTGATTCCATATCAAGTGTATGTAGTATAACACGGATTTATTCGATTGTAAAGTGTTTTTTTAAAAATTTTTTCTAATTTTTCAAAAAAATATGAAATCGGTTCCACAACCGTTTTTCAGCGCGTCGATTCCCGCTCGACGATCTGGTAACCGAGGCGGATATCCTGCACAGGCACATCGCCCGTGATGCGTTCCAAAAGGATCTGCGCGGCTTTTTTTCCGCATTCATTATAATATAAATGGGCAGTCGTAAGTGTAGGAGAAGTGACGCGGGAGATCTTTCCGTCGCCCACGCCAACCACGCGAACTTGCTCCGGAACGCTGATACCCGCCCCTTTCAGGTACAGGAGAGCGCCCGCCGCAATATGATCGGTCGCGCAGAACAGGCTGTCTATGTCCGGATGGCGGGCAAACAATTCGGAGGCCTGCTCGTAGCCCGATTGCATATTGAACAGAGCAACTTCCCCGTAAGAAGCATCGAACTCCCGCCCTTTCTCGCGCAGTGCCGCCAGAAATCCGCGCTTGCGGTTATACCCCGCCGCCTTATCGTCCTCGCGCACACCGATGTAGCCTATTTTATTCCCCTTTTCCAACAGGAGCTGTGTCAGCGCATACGCGGCGCCGTAATCGTCGTAGTACACACAGGAAAAGCCGTCCACCTGCTGCGCCACAATGACAAAGGGAATGCTCAGTGCGGAAAACGCTTCACGGTGCGCCTGCGTCATCACCGTGCCGATCAGAATAATTCCGTCCACCTTGTTCCTGCTGAAAATGTCCAGATAATTGAGTTCTGCCTTTTCGTTGTTCTCCGTGTTGGCGAGAAGCAGAAAATACCCTTCCGCACCCAGCACGGAAGAGATCCCCTCCACCATTTCACTGATGGAATCCGAACTGATCTTGGGAAGGATCACCCCGATCTGCCGCGATTTCTTGGTGCGGAGCGACTGTGCCTGCACGGACGGACGGTAACCCGTTTCCCCGATGACCTTGCCGATCCGCTCCTTCTTCTCTTCTGCGACGTAACCGCCGTTGAGGTATCTCGAAACCGTGGTACGGGACACCCCCGCCATTTTTGCAATTTCCTCTATATTCATACGACCGCCCTCCTACGTTGATGCACCATCATTTTATCACTTCCGCCGAGCTCTGTCAAGAGGGATATGAAATCAATTCCATACACATTTGTTTCAAAGGCATATCACCAGTATGTTTCTTTGAAGAAAAATAATTTATTCCCCGGAAAAATTTACAAATCAAAGAGGGCGGCGCAGTAAAACTGTGCCGCCCTCTTGCTTTGATGCAATAAAACTTTCAGGCAATGCCCTCGTATCCTTTTGTTTCGGTCTACTTTTTTTCGGTCAGGCGCGACCACGAACGAAATACTTCCATAACGTTCTGCGGGTTTGCCCCCACTCCGAATTCGCATTGCGCAATGCAATGACCTCCGTCCCACAGAGCATCGTAAACTTTTTCCACCGCGTTGCGGATGTCCTGCAAACTGCCGTATGGCAAAAGGTGCTGCCTGTCTATTTCTCCCCAGAAAGTGATCTTGCCGCGGAACTGTTTAAGATTCTCCAATCCGATGCAGAAAATCTGGCAGTTGATCGCATCCAGACCTGCATCGATGAGCATGGGCAAAGCGGACAAAATATTTCCGTCCGAGTGCATGAGCGCCTTTTTCCCGTATTTATGAGCAATGGAGATATAATCCCTGTACTTCGGCAAAAACAGCTCTCTGAAAAGGGCGGGCGAAATGAGAAGCGAGTTCTGACTGCCCCAGTCGTCCATGAAAAAAATGCCGTCACAGTCCGTTTGACACCATTTTTCAACCAAACGGCAATAATAATCGTGCATTTTTTCCATAAAATCGAACATCTTGGTCGGACGCGTCAAAAAATCTATATACAGATTTTCCGTACCGCGGATAAACTGAAGCTGTTCAAAAGGTCTGGGAAGACAGCCCGCAAGCCTGAATTTTGTCTTGTCGCCCGTTTCATTTGCCTGAGCTGCCGAAAAATCCAGCAGTTCCTCCGGAACATGAACGCGGGAAACGTCTTCCCACTCCTCATCTTCGACAAGCGGATGCTTGACCTCCCCCACCATTCCGGGGGAAATGCTGCTCCATACGCATCCCCACTCGTCTACGTAGATCCCCTCTGCATACGGATCTCCCTTCTTGACGGGAGAAGGCGGACAAAGGGAAACCATGTCCGAAAAATCTTTCGGATATTTCAGACGGAGTTCTTCACATTCTTTCGGATAATTCATATCTGCCCAAGGCAGAAACCACAGATCGCGGGCGGCGCGCTCAACAGACCTGCCTTCCAGCGCCGCATACACCGCTTCTTTCCCCGTGATCATGTTTTACTCCTCTCTATTTTTTATTTGGAACCGTACCGAACGCGTAAAATCCTTTACAAACAAACCTTCGGAAGGGATCCGCGCGATGCGTACGCTTCTCTTTTCTCCCGGCATGAGAGAAATGAAATTGTCCGAAACCTCTTCGCGCTCTTTCCCGCCGCCGTAGATCTTAACAAACAAAACGGGATGACGCCCAGTATTTTCCAGTTCCAAAGTCCTGCCGTCCGAGGACAGCTCTGCAAGCAAACAGCTCTTTTTTTCAAAAAGCTCCGCAAACGGAGTTTCCTCCTGCGTGGAAAACAGGTAGATGTTTTCCGCTGTACTTCCGTCTTTGCCGACCGCGCGCAGGCGCACGCCGAATACTTTGCCGAACGAGTCGTCTGCAACCTGATCCAGCGCCTTGACAAAAACGGCTTTTCCCGCTTCCGCACGGACAGAAACCTTTTCTTGGGCAAAGACACCGTCCAGGTTAAAGAGCTCCCATGAAACCTCTCCCTCAAACGCATCGATCAGACTGGACAAATAGATCTCAAAGCCGAGAGGCTCCCCTTTCCTGCAGAAAAGCGAGGAGTATTTCATATTGACGTTCAGCGGAGCGTACGCGTCGCGTACAAACTTACATACAAGTTTTGTGCGCTTGAAATAGTCTATGAGCGTGGTGCAGTTTGAATTGGCCCAAGGCTCGTTCAGCTGCCAGATCGCACAGCCGCTGCATTCAAAGGCCCTGTCGCGGTTGCGCTCGATGATGTAGCGCACACCCTCCGCCTGGATCAGCTGAGAAGCCGCGGAATACCGCCCCACGTCTGCCATGTTATCCTCCCCGAAAAGCACTTTATCGCGCGGATAACAGTTGTACCAACCGGAATTTCGGTTCAGCCAGCTGAGTGTAAGAGGTTTTTTGTACTCCGCTATCTCATCCGGCGTCATCATGTCCGCAAGGGAATCTTCATCGCAGCAACCGTTACAGCCGAACTCGCACTGAAAATTGTAATCCCCCTGATTATAATAGGCATAATGTTCGCGGATGCCCAGATAAGCATAATGGCCGTGGATATTTTCGTTGCGATGTTCCCTTAACGACGCTTCGTCCGGACTGAAATTGAAATTGATCCCGCTGGGAGTCGTATAATGGAAATACACGTGCGGACTCAGCCGTTCCACTTCCTTCCTCATGCGCACCAACAGCGGATGATTTGCGTCGATGATCGAATAATCGCGGTTGCGCAGTTCGTTGCCGCCGCAATAGATGATCACGCTGGCATGGTTGCGCGTTTTCAGGATGGTTTCGCGGCAGCTCTTCATCAGTTCCGAAACGAGATTTTTATCTTCGGAAGGATAGGAATCTTCACCGCTGCTGGACTGATGAAAATCCTGGAAAATAAGGATCCCGAGCCTGTCAGCAAGCTGATACAGGATGTCGCGCTCCAAAATATTCCCGCCCCAGATCCGGACCATATTGATATTCATATCGCGGCAGGCACGCAGGTAAAATTCGTAATCCTTGTCCGTCACGCCGCCTACAAGCTGGCTCAGGTTGATCATGTTCACGCCGCAAAGCCAGACTTTTTTTCCGTTGATCTTTACCGTATAGGCAAGCGAATTTTCGTGAGAATTGCTTTCCCTGACATATTCCGCCGTCCTGAAACCCGCCTCGTATTCGCGGACATCTTCCGTTTCGTCCCCGTTTTTCAATGTAAGCACGACGCGGTACAAATGCTGTTCGCCGTAATGGAACGGGTACCAGAGCTTTACATCGCTGATCCGCAGATTTTTGCGGAAAGACTTGCCCACCGCGTACGTACGCTTGATATGTACCGTTCCGTCAAAAACTTCCGCTTCCAGCGTCATACCCTCTTCGCACTTTCCGCTGATCGTAAGCACGCCGTCTTTGCCGCATACGCAAGGACGGATATAAACATCGCGGAGCAGGCTTTTTGTATAGGTATACAGCTTTACGTCCTTGACGATGCCCACACCCACCATTCGCGTGGAAAAATCCCAGCCGAACGCAAACCTCTGCGTCTGGTGTCTTGTATGGCTGGTCGAGCCCATCTGCTGTTCTTCCTGCTCTACCGATTTTATGACGACAACAAGCTCGTTTTCGTCGCGCAATTTTCCCGTAACGTCGAACGATGCGGCAGTATTGACATTATAATGCGAACCGAGAAATTCTCCGTTAAGATAAAATTCGGACTGGTTGTTTACGCCTTCAAACACGAGGATACTGTTTGCGGTAAGCTCCTTCCCCTGCGCACGGAACACGGTGCGGTAAACCCATTCCTTGTGTTCCACCCATTCGCATTTGAGATTGTTTGTGCCGAAAAACGGGTTTTCGATCACCCCGTTGTGCCACAGATCGAGATGAACCGATCCCGGCACAGATGCCTTCAGAGGAAAAACAAGCGGCACACAGCGGAAATTGTTTACCGTCCCCCTGTCCATGTTGTATTTGTATGTTTCCGGCAGAAAGCCGGACAATGTCCACTCTTCGCTGTTTAATATTCGCAACATATCTCTCTCCTAGACGCTGACTTTTTGCGGTATCCCGCCGTTCGGCGGGATACCGCCTTATGTTTTTTCAGATTTTCTTCCACTCGTCATAGACGGCATCCAGATTTTCCTTGGGAATATCCACGCCCCAGAAAGCCTGCCCCACAACGCCCGTTCTGCCGCGGCGCATCATCTTTTCCGCCACAGTGCGTACACATTTGCGGCAGTCCTCCGTCGTACCGAAGGGAAGCGCAAACTGACGGTCGATCTCACCCCAAAAGGCGATCTTTTTGAAATACAGGCGCTCGATCTCATCCATATCCATACAGAAAAGCTGAGAGTTGACCGCATCCACGCCTATTTCGATCAGGTCGGGCAGAATATCCATAATATAGCCGTCGGAGTGCATCACAACAAATTTTCCGTGTTTGTGGGCCAGGTCGCAATATTCTTTATAGCAGGGCTTGAAGATCCTGCGCCATGCGGCGGGCGAGATGAGCAATGACGTCTGACTGCCCCAGTCGTCCGCAATGTGCATCCCGTCAATTTTCGTTTTCGCCCACATTTTTGCCTGACGCATATAATATTCGTGAACCATATCGCGCAAGCGATACAGATCGTCCTCTTCCTCGGCGATGTCGATAAAGAGCTGTTCGGAACCGCGCAGATGCTGCATCCTTTCAAACAGGTTGTAATTGACCCACCACATCGGGATAACGAATTTATCCGTTTTTTCGCACTGCGCATCCACCCCGGAAAGGTCTGCCTCATCCAACACATCGTACGGCGGCGTAAAAGAATCCAGATCCGACCATTCGCGGATGAGCGGATTTGTCACCTCTCCCGTAACGCCGTTTTCTGCCGCCTTCCATGTGCAGCCCCATTCATCCGTACGGGTGCCGCACTGCCCCTCCGGCACGCCGGAGGTCCTGCCCTTCCCGTAATGAAAAGAAACGCTTGCCGTATCTTCCCGGTCGGTGGGGATGCGTTCAACTTCCTGAAACGTCAAAGCTGCCTTGATCAGCTCCCTGCTTGTCATCTTTCCATCTCCTTTCTTTTCAATAACAATACCGCCGCACCCAAAACGAGCAAGGCCCCGGCCATTGTTCCCGCCGCGGCAAGACTGCCCTTACAGCCGCCGGAGGATTCACCCTCGGACTCTTTGCACTGCATGGTGTACGTCAATGAAGTCTTGTTTCCCGCAAGATCCGTAACAGAATATTCCACACGGTATTCACCGAATGCGGATACCGTAAACTGACCGTTTTCGTCCACGGGAACTTCTGTCTGCATTCCTTCGCCGACGACCATGTACACTTTTACACTGTATTCCAGTTCTTCCTTTGTTGCAAAATCGTCGCTGTACGTTGCCTGCAAAAGCGTGACCTTATCGCCCTGTTTGACAGTTTCCGGATACGTTCCTTCCACTTTCAAGGTGGGTTTGACCGTATCGACGTAATCGGAATTCACCCCCGCTTCTCCGAACAGTTTGACATCGTAAAGCTGCGGTGTCCACTTGTTTGCATCCGTATACTGGATCTGTATTTTGATATAACGCATTCCTTCCGGAATGATCTGGCGATTGGTGATGCGGTAATCGTAATACCCGCTGGCAAGCGCAGAACCGGTATCCAGGCAGTTGATCTCCTGCCAGTTTTCCATATCCGCGGACACAAAAACATTGATACGGTTGAGCGCATTCTGTCCATAGCTGCACATTCCGATGTCGTAACCGCCGATGTCCTCATCCGCTTCGTAGATGATATAACCGGAAGGTTTTCTCCAATCGAGAATGTATGCCATCCAGGGATCCTGGTTGTCAAAATTCTCGTACAGGTAGCTTACTTTTTCGTCCAGGCGGAAAAAATGAATGTTGTCCGTTTCCACAAAGTACTGCACGGCTCCTTCGCCCACCATATGTCTGCCGAATCCGTCCAGTTCCTCCCCGGGAACCTTTGTTTCGTTGTTTTTATATGCGATGGTTTCGATATTGGTAAAACTGTCATGCATCAGCAATTCGCCCTGCGTGCGGACGGTAACGTCCAGCATGGTAACGATGGGTTTGGACAACCCTCCTCCGGAAAGCGTGACCGTGATCTTTACGTTTCCGTTCGTCCTTCCCAACACCTTTCCGTTCTGATCTACGGATGCAATGTAACGGTTTGTCGTAGCGTATTCGGTTTTTCCCGACCAGTTTTCCATGGTCACGACAGGTCTCAGCTGTACGGTATCGCCCGATTCAAGCACATACTTGCTTACCACCGCTTCCTCTCCGCCGTTGATGCTGCCGAAGATTTTTGCTTTCAACAGCTTAGCGGGGTTGGGTTTATAGAATTTTACGTTTTCTATCTCAAACTCGTCCCCGGTTGCGTTGGATACTACTTTAAAGAAACGATAATCGCTGTCCACCGGATCGACGTTGATGAAGGAAACATTGCTGACATACGAACCGTTTTCCTGCTGCGTCCAGGAATAAAATCCTACCACGGGAATGTCCGTATACGATACTCCGTCTTTGGAACCCTGCACGGTAACTTTATCGTCAAAGTCGCGTTCGCCCGTCATGTTGCTGGGCAATTCCGACGTTGTAAGCGTTCCCGACACTTCAAAGCCGCCGCTTTCTCCGTCGATCTCGTAATTTCCCGTCCCGTCGTACGCTTCGTCGATATACAGAGAATCAGGATCGCACAGCCCCCTGAAATATTTGAACACTTCCGTATATGTACCGTCCGGACGCACGAGGTAATTCCCCTGTACGTCGAGATTGGATTCCGCCTGCTCGCCCGCCTGAGAATTGATGGTAACGTTCGGATCGAGAACGTTGCAGTACACTTCCCAATACAGAATATACTCTACGCCGAATTCGAGAGCGATCTCGGTTTCGATCTGCGTCGTCATGCGCTGGAGTCTGTCCGTATCGTAGTTGAGTTCGTCCGTCAGAGCGCCTCCGCTGTTTTCCGAACCCTGCATACGCTCTTGCGCACCGAATTCGCCCAGCATGATCTTTGTTTTCTGGCCTTCCCCCGTCATGGGTCTGCGCGCAATGGGAGTTTCCTTTTCTTTATCGTCGATGGCGTAGTAATAATCCCCGATCGCGTCCTGATACTGTTGGAGGCGCGCCTGCAAACTGTTGGCGCGGGACAGCCAGTTGGACGACCAGCAGGAATAGGAATACAGATCGCAATCGGTAAAAGGCACCACCGTTTTGAGAAGAATGGGGCTGTCACCGTACGGGAAAGGCTGATCCGCCGCCGAAAGATAGGTGAAGTTGATCTCCAAAGCGTTGCGCACGCGTACATCCGACACGGAACCGAACTCCTGCATTGCCCTGTCAACGCCCGCCTGACGGCAGTTGAACCATTCGATGAGCGAGTCGATCTGCATGAGGATGCGATTGTGGACATCCTCCCCTTTGCTTTGCACCTGACCGCTGTCATCCACAATGTAGTACTGCTGTGTTTCCTCGTCGAAACGCCAGAATCTGCACCCGAGGAAGTTATCCCCTTCCCAGTTCTGCAACACAAATTCTTTTCCGCTGCCTACGTACTGGATCATCAGATATTTTGTGATCTGATACATCTCGTCTTCGACGCGCTCTTTTTCCTCCTCGGTCATTCCGTCCATCCAGTCGACCGACTTAAATTCTTTTGTGTTATCGAACGTATGAGTTTCCAGAACATACGTGGTAAAATCCATATTGAAAACGTTCTGGAAATAGGAAGTCTTTAAAATATCCACGCAGTTGTTGATTTCCCACTGCGTCCAGTCGGTATTGTAAGGATAACATTCGGTAAGCGTCTGCTCGGACAGCCACAGTTTGATCACCTTGGAACCCATTTCCGCAACGCGGTTTGCTCCGTCTTCCAGGCAGGATACGGAAGGATCGAATTCATAATATCCCCCGGTCACCGTTGCGCCGATAATATTGCTTAAATCTCTTCCTTCCCCGGAATTTTCCGATGCACCTTGCGCGGCGGAGGCTGTCCCTGCGGGAACAAAGCTTGCCGCCATACAAAGGGCCAGAACGGTTGCCATAAACTTCTTCTTCATTTTTTCCTCCTTAATTATCCCTTGATTGCGCCGGACGCCAACCCTTCGATGATGTATCTTTGGAAAAAGATATAAATTACGATCATCGGCAGGGCTACGACAAAAATTGCCGCCGCAAATTTATTCCATGCCGCACCGAACTGCGACATATAAGTGTACAAACCCGTCGAAAGAGTTTTGTACATCGGATCGTTCATGTAGATGAACGGCCCTAAAAAGTCGTTCCACGAACTGATGGCCTTTATCATGATCAGCGTTGCGATGATGGGTTTCATCAGCGGGACAGCCGTTGTGATCACATAGCGGAAATATCCGCACCCGTCGATAAAGGACGCCTCATCCAGCTCTCTGGGAAGAGATTTTACAAATCCGATCAGCATAAACACATTCATGGGAATGCCCCCGCTCACCCAGATGACGACAAGTGCCGCCGGCGTTCCGTAAATCCCCAGAAAATCTTTTAAAATAATGACGTTTGCGACGAGGCTGCCGGGAAAGAACATGGATGCCAGGATAAAGAGCATCACTTTCCCGGAAGACTTAAAATAATTGCGCGAGAGCGGAAACGCCGCAAACAATGCCAGCACCAAAGAAAGAACGCAGGTGATTGCCACAAGCACGACCGTCGTGAAAAAACGGCTGATGACATTCATTTCCCAAAAAACCTGCGAGTAATTGGAAAACTGCACATCCCTTACCAGTCCCGTGGGATTGGTAAGAAATTCGTCGTAAGATTTTAAGGAAATGTTGACCAGATAATACAAAGGAAACAGCATGACCGCCGCAATGAGGATCAGCATTGCATATGTAGCGATTCTGCCTGCCGTTATCTTCTTTTTCTTGCGTAATTTTTTTTGCGGCATATTTTCGGAAGATGCCTGCGTTTGCCGCAGTTCTTCTCCGCATTCGCACGCGGGACCGTTCATCATAGTTCCACCTCTTTGCGACGGATAAATTTATTGAACAAAAGCATTATCGTGGACACAAACAGGAAATTGTAAATGGTCACGGCGGCGTTCAGCCCCTGCGTGTTGGAATTGTACATTACCGTGCGATAAATGTAAAACCCTATCGTTTCCGTCCCGTATTCCCCGTTTGTCGTCAGCAGAATGACGTCTGTCAGTCCCAACGCGTTGCTGATCGCCAGCCAAAGGCAGATGGTAAGGGACGGACGCAGCAAAGGGAACGTAATGTGGCAAAAGAGCGCCCAGCCGCTTGCCCCGTCCAGGGAAGCCGCCTCATAGTAATCGTGCGAGATCCCCGTCAGACCTGCAAGATAGATGGTCATGTAAAATCCGTAATTCGCCCAAAGCGTGATGACGGAAACACAGAGCAGAGAGATTTTCGGATCGCCGAGGAATGCGGTTTCCAACCCCATCGCCCGGAAAATGCCGATCAACGGCCCCCAGCGCGTATCGAAGATGAGTTTCCACGCAAAACAAACGACGACCGCACCGAGAATGTTCGGCATAAAATACAGCGCGCGGAAAAAATTCCTGCCCTTTACGCGATTGTTTACCAGCAATGCACTGCCGATCGCCAGGATCTGCAAAGGTATGACCGTGATGAGCGCATACTTGATGGTCGTCCAGAAAGCAGGCAGAACATCCCGCCCTATCACCGTAAAAAATTCCACGTAGTTTCTCAGCCCCACGAACTTCATCGTTTCGACAAGCCCGTTATAGTTTGTAAAACTGACGACCACGTTTACCATGGCGGGGATCAGGCCGAACAGCACGATCATGACAAGCGCGGGGATCGTACCCACGATCGCCACCCAAGGTTTAACGGCAAGGGAAGAACGCTGCCATCTGTTCAGATCGAATCTGCGCTTTTTTTCGGCGGGGGCAGCAGCCCCCGCCTGCGGCACGCCGCACTGATTTTCAATCTTCCGGCGCCCAAACATCTCTGCCCTCTCCCGGGAAGAAGTAATCAAACCACATCCCGATCACCGATTTTCTCTGCCAGTTCGACGCAGTGGATTGGAGAATATCGTTCATTTGCTTGATGCTGTCCGCCACGGAAAGGTCTGAGGTGATGTATTTCAGACCTATATCGCGGAACATTTCCACCCCGGCGATCCCGTCCATCCAGCGGTTTTCCATCGTCAGCAATCCCTCAAACTGATACATTTCCCCCGCATATCCGTACGGATCCTCGATTTCCACCCCCTTGATCACGGGGCTGGTGAGAACGGTATTGATATACTTCTGGTAAATGTCGGGACGGTAATGAAACTCGATAAATTCCTTTGCAAGTTCGGGTTTGTTCGTGTTTTTATTGATGGCAAATCCCGAACCGCTTTTTGTAGGAACATACTTGTTATATTCGGCATCGTCATTGAGCGGAAGCGGGAAGAAACCCGGTTCAAACTGAGGGTTTGCCCCCATTACCTGCGGATAGCTCCACGTTCCGTCGATCATGAGAGCGCTGTTCCCCATAGCAAACGTGGAAGGCGCGAGGTTATAGGTCTGCCCCGTCGAAAGCGGATCGATAAACCCGCACAGCGTCTTGATCTTGGTAAAGTAATCTTCGTACAGGGGATGAGAAAAATCGTATCCTTTCTCGCTCTTTGCAAGTTTCAGGTAAAATTTGTCGTCCACGGCATACACGGTGGGAATTTCGCCCGCGCTCATGATCATGGAGATCGGCCAAGCCTCCAACCCTCCGAAATAGATAACGTCATCGATCTTTTTCTGGTTTTTCAGCGTCTGGAATTTGATAAGAAGGCTGTAAAACTCGTCCCAGGTCGTAGGATATTCCCCGTTGGCGAAATCGGAAGGATCGCAAGCCTGTTCCATGATGTCCTTATTGTAATAGACAACGATCTCCACGCTTCCCAAAGGAGCAACATATTTGTCCCCTTCGTAAACGACCTGTGACACGTCCCCTTCGTTCATTTTGTCCCAAAGACTGGTACCGTCGCTGTATTCAAGGTCGTTGAGCGGCATCATATATTTTCTCAGTTCCACACTGCGGACATTGGCTGCCTCCGTACCGAACACATCCACCTGATTTGCCGTCAGGCGCGACGATTGCAGGTTGGGATACCCGTCCGTCGAAACACATTCGTAGATAACTTTCAGATCGGGATGTTCTTTTTTGAATTCTTCAATGAGAAAATCGTAAAACGCCTGATCTTCCGGGCGGAAATTGATGATCCTCAGCGCATCTCTTGACGAACACCCGAATGCGCCGAAACAGCAGACCACCATCATCAGACAGCAAAGCACTGCAACTATTTTCTTCATTGTACCCTCCTTTTGTTTTTAAAATGATACTGCGTTACGCTTTTTTCTTTTTCAGAACGATTGCTGCCGCAGCAACCAATGCCGCCGCAGAAAGTGCGGCAATGCCCGTCCCCACGGAGCCGGAGCATCCGGCCTTTGCATTGTCCTCTTTTGCCGTGACCGTGACGGTAAGCTCCGCCGTCTTGTCCCCTGCCGTTACCTGCAATTTGACCGTCCCTTCCTTTACACCGGTAAGAACGTTCCCTTCCAGAGACGCAAATTCTCCGCCTTCCTTGATCGTCCAGGTCTGCGCCGTCCCTTCGGGCGTGACAGCGGCATTCAGCGTAAGTTTGCCGCCGACCTGCACAGACGTTGCGATCGCAGAAACATCGATGGTGACCTCAGCCGCGGCTTCTTTGATGACAACGCGCAGCACATTGGATTCCATACCGTCGCAAATCGCTTTAATGAGGATCACGCCCGCTTTTTTGGGTTTGAACTCGTTTCCTCTCGTCAGCACATAGTCCTTGTAATCTCCGCCGCCTTCCACTTCAAATTCGTAGTAGCTGGATCTGTTTGTGGCATTTGCGGGCAGGATCGTACAGGTAATAGAGAAGTACTTGTCTTCTATCTCGATTTCCGTGCTTTCCATGCTGACCGTAACGCTTTCCACGGGCACAACGGGTTTGAGAGTGTACACAGTGCTTTCCACATTGTCGTCCGCAAACAAAAGCTTGAATTTCACCTCGGAAATCTCGTTGTTGAAGTTTTCGGAAAGGGTAAGTTTTCCGTCTGCGTACGTGACATATTCGCTTCCCTCGACGATCTCCACCGTACCGAAAGAATAATCCCATGCGACCGCCTGATCGGGAGCCGAACTGTACGTAAGTTCTGCCGTGATCGTGAGAGGCTGCCCCTTGAGAAGATTTGTTTCCGTATTTGTGATCTTTGCCGTAAGCAGAGAGTCGATAATCTCCGTTCCCTCCACCGCATACAGTTTTACGCTGTTGATCGCGGGAGAGAAAGTATTGTAAAATGCGTAGATCTTATCGTATCCGACGTCCGGATTCTGCGAGATCGCCGTTGTGCTGTTATAGAAATTGCTTGCGGGATCCGTTTCTGGATCTTCCGGCAAAACGGTAGCAGGTCCTACAAGAACGATCTTGACATAATGTATCCCTGCCGGCAGTTGTTCCACATTGTAAAGATGGAATTCCGTATAATCCACAGCCGTCACACCGCCGCCCGTGGGTTCTCCGACCGTATAATCCGTATCGACGTACGTCCAGTTTTCTGCGTCAGCGGAAACAAAGATCTCATACTGGAAATCCAGATACGGGTTATTGTTTGCCCCCTCCGTGGCGGACGCCGTGGATGCGTATATGATCGTGCCGATCTCAAAGCGGGAAATTTCGTTTGCCGTGTAATAGATCATTTCACCCGGATTGTATTTTGTTACATCCTCTCCGCCGTTATAAGCAGGCCCTGCGGCATACCCGAGTTTCTGATCCTCCCAGTTGCGCATGATGGTGCCTTGGTTGATCTTCAGGAGTTCTTTGTCCGTATCTTTATAAAGATAATCCAGCGAATCGCACTTATCATCCAAAAGCAAAACGTCCTGACGGATATTTACTTTGACGGCCGCACTGCTCACGTTTCCGACAACCGTGCGGGCAATCAGCCAGACCTCTCCCTTTTCCAAAGCGGAAAAAACTCCGTTTTCCACTTTCGCCTTTGCGCTTACCTGGGTGCAGGACTCGTCGTCATATACGGCGTAAGTCACTTCCTTGCTGTTGGCATTTGCGGGAAGCACTTCGCTCTTCAGCTGCGAACTTTCCCCTACACTGATCTGCGTGGGATAAATTGTGACGGTAACGCTTTCCGGATCGGGGTGCGGAAGGACGGAAACAGAATGCACTGCCGTCTTTACGCCGCCGGCTTCGCCCACGACATACACAGTCTTTGCCTCTGCCTCGTCATGATCCGCAGAAAGGACGTTCCCGCGGAAAGCAGCTATTTCAGAAGGAATTGTGCATTCGGCATCGTCGTACACCTTCCATACAATGGTTTTGGAAGTTGCATTGGCAGGAAGAACTGTCCCTTCAAATGATACGGCAGCCCCGCCGGCCACCAATTCGGCAGGAGCGCCTTCATTGATGGTCACGCTTTCTACGGGAACGTTTTCCACTGCCCCGATCAACCCTATTAAAGAAACGGAATGGAACCCGATCGCCCAGTTGTTGTTGGCGCCGACCTTTTCCAGTTCGATCTTTATGTACTTCATCCCCGTTTCGAGGTCTGTTTTCGCTTTGAAAATAAGATGGGTGTTGTCCCCTTCTTTCAGGGTATATTCCGTTTCAACGGGAACAAGCGAATCGAGCGCCGCGCCCGCATAAACGTTGACTTTTACGGCATTTCCGACATAGTAAGAATACACGTCCAAAGCGGTCTGAGGATCGGCAACACTGTCGATATAAGCGTCTATCTCAAAGTTCACCACGCCGCGATACAGCGGAGCATTACTTTCCGCCTGATAAACAAAGCTCTGTGTTTCCGCCGTGGAACGATAGTAACCTACTTTTGAATCATAAAGCCACTCGTTTCCTTCTTCCAAAGGAAGGTGCTTGCGTTCTTCTTCCGCGTTTGTCGTATTGTCCTGCAAAACCACCTGTTTTTCAGCGGAAGCATTGTACTTATAGATCTTTACGCCATGAAAGCCGAGGGCGTAATCGTTGTTCGTGCTGAGGGCTTCTATTTCCAAAGAAATCACGCTTGCCCCGTTTTCGATCGCTCCCGTCTTGATAATGATATGGCTTGCATCTCCGTCCGCTGCGTACGCCTGCGACGCAACGGTTGCCAGAGTATCTGCCGTCGCCCCGGCATAAACATTGAATTTGAGAATGTTGTTGGACACACGGTATGCGTGACCGTCCGCCCCGCCTTCCGACCACAGATCCACCTCAACGTACGCGATCCCGTTGGAACCTTCCAGCTGTTCTTCCGTCAGAGTGTATTCGATCGTCTGTGAATTTGTCGTTTTGCGGTACACGCCCACGTTTTCATCAAACTGCCATTCATCGGAAGTCGTGTACTTGGGAGCGGTATCCCAGGAAGAAAAATCATCCTCCAAAACCAAAGATGCACCCAAAACAGGTTCGTTTTGCGCCGTATCCGCCAAAGCGATCCCTGTCGACAAAGAGGCGAACATCGCTGCAATGAGCAAGAAGATGACGCCATACTTCATTTTTGTCTTCATTTTTCCACCTCTCATTTTTTATTTTGCACGGGCATACGGCCCGTCACATACACTTTCACGTTCGACCAATCTCGAATATAACTGAACGATCTCTTTGTTTGCCTCCGGTTCATCCCTCTGATGCAGAATGATCTCTATCGCCTTTTTCCCCATTCCCAGACAGTCAACATTGTAAGAAGAAAGTTTCGGCATGACATATTCCGACTTTTCCCTGTTATCAAAGGCAATGACCGAAACATCCTGCGGAATGCGTTTCCCCATCTTTTTCAGAAAATCATACGCATAATAGGCGATAACGTCATTTGCGCACATGAGCGCCGTCGGATGATCTTGTCGGGAAAAAACTTCTTCAAACCTTTTGCGGCAACAGATATACTCGCATTCCTCTTCCCCTTTTTCCGTAATAGAAACGACTTCCCTGCCAAGCCCGTACTTTTCCGCCCCCTGCAAAAAACCGAGATACCTTTCTTTTAAACCGAATCCGTAAGAAATATCTCCGAAAAATGCAAGTTTTCTGTGACCGCGGCGGATAAAATATTCCGCACACTGTGCTCCGCTGTGAAAATTGCTCGGGAAGATCTGGTTGTACAGCCCTCCGACAAATTTGCGGGGGTCGATCACCACGACCGGCATATTCAGCCCTTCCAGCAAATCTTTGTCTTCGTACGGATTGTTGTAGTCCACGCTGACCACACCCAGAAATTTTTTCTGCCGCAGATCCTCTATAACATCGTCAAAATCGGGAATGTCATAAATGATGATCTCCGCCTTGCATAAATTTTCGCTCATGCTCTGCTCTATGCCCATATAGACTTTGGACCAAAAATGCTGTCCGAAAGCATCTTTATAGGCAAGAATGGCGATTTTGGACGAAGTACGCAGCTTATTTTTGCGGATCTTAGAAAAATCGTAGTTGTGTTCGTGCGCGTAAAGCATGATTTTGGCAATCGTTTCCTCGCTCGGCCCGTATTTGCCCGCCAAAGCGAGCGATACGGTACTCTTGGACAGATTCAACGCTTCCGCTATTTTTCGTATGGTCAGTTTGCTAATTTTTCCGCCCTCCTTTTGGCTTCATTATAATTTCAAATTACTTTCTTGACAAGATGCAATCATTTGGACAAAACGGATTCTTTCTGGACAAATATTAAAAATTCTTTATTCTTTCAGCTTGTCCAATATATGTTTAATTGCTCAACCGAGAATTTGACAATAAACAATGAAAATTCCCGCGGTATTTTTTAAACAGGCATACTTTTTACCGTCCAAAAAAGTTCAGTTATTCTTTTATTTTCCGCAAAGGAATGCCGCCGTGTCCGAATAAGTCGGACACGGCGGCATTCCTTTGCGTTTCCTTAAATCTTGCAAAACTTTTCCAAAGCGTTGCAATCAATAATTCAATCCGCTTTACACAAAACAAAACCCGCCTCTTTGATCTGACCCCAAAAAATGAGACGGAAAGATTAACGGGTGGAATGAGAGGACTGTAGACGGTATTGAACCGGAGACAGTCCTTTCAACTTTAATGTA
>CASFBD010000003.1 GCA_949292885.1 uncultured Bacillota bacterium | reverse complement strand
CAAAAAATTTAATTAAAATGCTTGGTAGTGAGTTCGGTACCCAACCGGGCTCATTCCTTTTAGTTTGAGAGAGATCCTCTCGTTGTTCCAATAGTCAATGCATTACATATTACCGAATTGGAGCTTTCCATCCTGAACTGCTACATGAATGGTATGCGTCAGTCGGAAGTCTGCGCCGAGCTTAACATCGGCAGAGGTACAATAAACCACCGCAAGGCAAGTATCCGTCAGAGATACAATATTTGCTATGGAAATCTATAAGCAAACTTTATTCAAATTAATATAGCAAAGTAAAAAACAATCATTTAAGCGCTTTTTTATTCTTCACATATCATTGACTGATTGGCGAACACTGCATTCAATTCCTGCAAACGCAGTACCGTTTTGTTCGCTTGAAATCCGTTGTAAATATCGCACTTATATCAGTTTTTTTAACAACAGAAAATATTCCCCAAGTAAATAAAGCCGCAAACTTGCGGCTTTATTTGTGCTTATTTCTTAAATTAATTTTAATCCGATTAAAACCGAACCCAATTCAATTGCCCGTCTTAAACCCACGAAGAAAAAGAAAATTGAACATCGTTTTCTTTGCAGAACGCAATGAACTCCCGATCTTTCATTTCTCCGCCGAAAAAAACGGCTAAACCCTTTAACAGTTCGTCGGTATTCAACAGGTGAGCAAGTTTTTTCGTGTTTTCCAAATCGAAATAGTAAAAACACTCATATTCTTCCGATCCGAACATATTTTCCGCAAGTCCGGTAAAGTCCTGTCCTTCCAACTTCAGTTTACCGTCTTGCAGATATGCTCTTAATATAAACCAGTCACCGTTCTCGCGTTTTATATCGTAAAGCGTTATCTCACGTTCCATACTTTCTCCGCAAACATTGAAAAATTTTTTTTACATTCGCTTTAAGATGTCAGCCTTTTTGCTGTTAAATTCTTCTTCGGTAATAATACCGTCATTACGCAACTGTTGTAGTTCGCGAATCATGGCTACGTTATCTATCCCTTTTTTATTCATGATTGTAATCGGTGTTTTTTTTGCGATCTCGCGCCACGATTCACATTTTGCAAGTAGCTTTTTGAAAGAAAATCCTTTTTGAAAGAGAATAAGAAACACGCCGAAAATAATAAGCAAAATGCTTGTCCATTGTGATGGAGAAAGCACGCCGACAAGGCTACCGCGATCATCTCCGCGTAAAAATTCTATAAAAAAGCGAAAAATACCATATGCAATAGCATAGATACCAAGGTTATATTTTGAAATTTTTTTTCTAAAAATAACCATAGTTAAAAAAAGTAAAAATTCAAAACAGGCTTCAAAGAGTTGCGTCGGATAAAGCGGCAAACTTGCACCGTTTTCGCCGGGGTACAGATGCGCCGCATGGCTGCCTGCCGGAAAAACCACACCGAACGGTCCGTCTGTAACTCCGCCGAAACAACATCCCCCGAAGAAACACCCCATTCTTCCGAACGCATGACCGAGAACAAGACCGGGAATGACTAGAGAAAAGAGTTCAACGGCATTACCTTTCGCTTTCGGAACTAAGAAATGAATACCCAATAACATTACGGGAACACATCCTACAACTCCGCCGAGCCATGTAATACCGCCGAATACGATTTCGCCTTGTTCGATGGAATGATATAGCGAATTAAATAAATAGGCAAACACATACAGAGCAATAATGCCGAGGATAGAAACGAAAATAAAGCGGTTGGACGAGACTCTGTCTAAATTTTTTCCTCTCTCAATGATACAATAATATGTAACCGCATATGCGACGACACCGAGAAAAGTCATCAGCGAATACATGGGAATGTGAAAACCAAATATATGCAACACGGGAAACATGAATTTGCTCCTCTTGTTAATTCCCCGCGACAAAGCCGCAGGGAATTTTCATCAGATAATATTTTTCTCGACAAACGCAGAAGTAATTGTCGTTGAACCGTTACCGTTCGCGCAAATGCGAACAGATGTAAGTGTTTTGCCTGCTGCAATTTGATAGGTCGCATAATCACTCTTAACCGTGTCAGACGAGCCGTCCGCATAGGTCAATTCCAGTGTATACCCATAGTGTGCTGTAGCCCCTGTAACAGCATCCCATTGCAGTACATTGTCCTTTGTAACAACGATCGTATCGGAAGACGGAGTACCGAGAAGAGTAATCGTTTTTGCGTCGGAATTCAATGAATTGCAATAGAAAATTCCGCTCTCGTCGAACATCCCGCCGTTTGCGACAGAAACAATTTCATAACCGCCCGCCGTCGGCGCATTATAACTACACGTCAAACCATCGACGGCTCCACCAGCAACGCCGTTAAAAGTGAAAGAATATCCGTTCGCGTTAGGTATCGTCCTCTGTACGGTCACTATAATATTGCCTGTCGGCGAAACGCGCTCCTCACTGTATGATGCAGACAATTCCGGAGTATTTAACTGTTTTACTTTCTGTGTGAGTACAAAAGTCGAAGAATCCATAATCATCGCCGACGGATTACCGACAGCGACAAGGGAAACCTGATATTGGCCGGGTGCCGCCATATAAGCAGCGAATTTTTCGGAAGACAGAATATACGCTCCCGTGCCGTTATGGGTGACGGTTGCAACGATCTCATCGTTTATCCGCACGCGATAAGCGGTCGCATTTGCAACGCCGTTCCATGTATAGCCGTCTTTTGTCGCCGAAACGGAAAGGAAAACGTTTTGAAGTTTCGTCACCTGTATCGGATCGGACAACTCGGAATTAAAAAATTCCCGTCCGTCGCCGACGCAACGAATCGTGAAAGCATAAGCGGCAAGTCTGCCTTCAAAATTTGAAAGGTCGAGACGGGTAGTATCAACAGTACCAATCAATGTATTGTTTTCATCATAAACTCTGTAAGTAATCAAGCCGCTTGCAGATTGCGAAATATTGGAAGGGGGATTCCACGTCAGTTCGTAACCGTTGATGTGAGCACTCGACGCATCTACTTGATAAAGCTTAATGAATTGTTTCGTCTGCGACTTGTCTGAAGACAGGATGTATGTACCGTCAGTATCGTAATAGTTTGCGACAGCCTCCATTACGACAGAAACGCCTCTGCCTCCGGACTGCAATTGCGTGTTGATATTCTCCATTTGAGTAGCATCGATACCCGTGCTGCTACCGTTAAAATAAACAAGGAAAGATGTTGCACCCGATACATTATCCCATGCGAGTCTGCCTTCGTCGTTAGCAGTATTGACGCGAATATTGGCAGGAGCTTCCAACTTTCTGACTTTTATGCTTTGCGAATAGGGAGACGGCAGAATAGCCTGACCGTTACCCATAGCGCAAACACTGACGGTATGTTCGCCGGGGGCGATGGACTGCAAAGCATAACTATTGTTTTGTGCAGATGCGGAAGACGCGTCTACGCGTACCGCATAACCGAGTACCTGTGCGCCCGTCAATGCATCCCAACCGACAGCATTGCCGCTCATAACGATATTATCAGGGGTAGGAAGAACTGTAACCGTAAATTGTGTTGCTGAAGAAGTGAGTGAAGGAAGTTCGATGTTGTTTCCGCTGTTTTGACCAAAACTGCGGATGGTGAATTCGATTTCGCCGCCGTTTCCTTGATTTTCATCGAGAAGGCTCGTGACGGTGAAACTCGTGTTTTGAGAGGTGCTGAGGAGATTCCCTTCTTTATAAATGGAATAGGTATTCGCGCTTTCCGCCGCGATAAAATCAACCTTAAATCCGGATTCATAGCTGTCCGACGTGCTTGTAACAGCATTGCTCGTCAAAAGTTTGGGGGCAGCAAGACGGCGGATATACAGCGGCTCGGAATATGCCGACGGATAAATGCCCGCATCGGCAGAGAGCGCACTGACGCTCACTTCATACACACCCGTTTCCCGGAATGCATGTGCGAGATGCGGCGCCGCAGTAGTTGCGTCATAACTTTCAATTGCGCCCGAGGGAGTAATAACACGAACGGTATAGCCGCCGGCATTAGCGCTATTGTCCCATGAAACGGCATTCTGAGCTTCACCGTCCAAAGACAGCCCGCTGTTCCATTTGAGGGTAGGCGCATTGAGGATATACACATTTGCAGGAGCGCTCCACACGGAAAAATAATGGTCGCTTTCCTCCGCTAACGGTTTGATCTCTACGCGATAATTTTGGCCTGCAGAAATTGAAAAACTGCATTTATCGGTACGTTGTGCTACGCCGTTATTGAGCCGTACTTCATATGCCGTTGCAAACTCTACGGGATCCCAAATGAGGGTGCCGTCATCGACAGAGATATTGCGAACTTCATCCAACTTCGTGCATGTTATCTCTTCGCCGACAGGCGAAGAAAAGGAATTGATTCCGTCACCGATACTTTTCAATGCGATGGTAAACTGCGTATTGTCGGCAGTGTACTCGTACCGGCCTCCTGTTAAACCGTCCGCAATGAGATTATTATTGATATATAACTCGTAAGATTTAGCCTGTGTGCTGCCGTGCCATGTAATCACTTCACCGTCGTAGCGCACATCGGTCGGTGCGCCGAGATACGTTTTTGTCGCGGAAGAACCAAAGCTGGAGAAAGTTCCCTCCCCGCCTACCGCTCTCACGCGAATGACGTTATTTTGCCCGTACTCAAAATTGCTGAAAATATTTGAGGCTCCGTTATTTATCTGCTTACCGTTGATCTCAACGATATAGGATATCGCGCCATCGACATTATCCCACGACAAAGCGCCCGTCACCTCGTCAAAACGGAAATTATCTGCATTGATCGTGGGAATGCGCGTAAACTGTTTTCCGGCCGCCTCGCTCTCTCCGGCGTCGTTCTTTGCTTTGACGGAAACGTTTACGACATCTACGGTCGATGCAATCGAACAAGTATACTGTGGGCCGTAACAAGCATTTTGTACGCCGTTAACATCAACAATATAGGAGGACGCCCCCTCGGACGCACCCCATGTCAAGAGCGTTCCGTCAAAAGCGATTGTCAGCGGATCCACTGCAGCGGGCGGCTTCGTCGTTTTTTTACAAGCGGCTAAGCCAAGCAACCCCAGCGCGGCGACAAGCGTCAAACCTAAGATCAGCATCAGTTTTTTAACTCTTACCATTTTATTTTACCTCACCGTTTTATTTTTCTTAGATGAAATATGCATATAATGTCAAATCATCCGCAATATCATAAAAGTCATCCACCCACGAGCCGCGTTCGTCCGTCATTCGTTCGCCGTTACCATCCGGTTGCGTGTACCAGCCCATAAAAATGCCTTCCGATTCAGGAACTTCCAGCGAAGGCTTCGTTCCGTACTTCACCTTTATCTGTTTATCCTCCTGCCCGTCTACTTTGAGCGTGACGGTATATTCGACAGGTTCAAACTCCGCCTGATACTCAATGTCTTCCGTAACGGGCATCTGTTCGGAAAACGGAATATCCGTATACTCTTTGACCCAACCAGCAAAAGTATATCCGGCTTTTTCGGGGCTTTCTGCAGGCGCCGTTGCAAAGCCGCCGTGTTCTACTTCCTGTTCGTCTACGATGATAGGGCGCATACCGTCGTAATAGTAAAATGTCACCGTATAAGTTTTTATTTTCCAAATTGCAACGAGGGCGGGCGAATTGCCTGTATACTCAAACGACGTTATGAATCCCTTGTCATCGGAAACCATATTTTCTCCGGAAGAATCTGTTGACCAACCGGCAAACACTTTTGAATCGTCATTGCTATGCGGAACGGCAAGAGATGCGCTCTCTTTATAATAGAGTTTTACGGAGTAAGACGGCGCGACACCCGGCAGCGAACCCTCCGGGACGCTCAACAGCATATTCCGTGAAAAAGCGGCATACACCTCGATATTGCGCTCATAAGTTTCTCCTTGCAAATTCCATGTGGGGAGAGAGAAACTGCCGTCGTCTTCCTTGATACGCCATCCTTCGAACGTATAATTGTTGGGCGTTGCAACCTCCTCTTGGCCTAGCAGTTTTAATCCTTCGTAATAATTGTAAGTATCGGTAATATTTGTGACTGTGCCGCCCATATCGGCATAATAGGTCACCGTATATTTTGTCTTTTCGTCCCACTTCGCATACAAATCGGTATCGCCCGTTATTTTTGCACCCGCAGCCACCGATTGCAAGCAGTTCTTATCGATAAACCATCCGGCAAAGGTGAACCTTCCGTTCGCGGGAAGGGAATCGGGCAGAAGGATATCCGTACCTAAAACATCGCCCCACCATGCTGAGATCAGGCGATTTCCGTTATTCGGTGCCTCATAATTGTATAGTGTTACTGTTACCTGCGTCTTGTATGCACAATAAATGGTTGTGTCTCCCGCCAGTGAATCACGCGACCAGTCAATGGGTTGAGTAAGCGCAAGATCGTAAAACCACCCAATAAACTTTGTCGTTTCACCGGGATCGATTTCAAAAGATTCGCCGTGTATCTCTTGGTATAGCTGCGTCAGCGTCAAACCGTAATCCAACTCTGAATCATAAACTTTCGCCTTCACTTCGCCGTTGTAGACCTGTTCGACAGTAACGTTGCATATATTCGCATCATATTTCGCCTTAACGTCAAACGATAGCCGATCGGAATCGGGATCGACTCTAAAGTTCAGCAAATGGAAAATATCACCTTCTTCAAAGACGATCGGGGTTCCGTTTTCCATTGTAAATTCGATAAAAGTATACCCATCCACTTCTTTTGCCGCAATATTTGGCATCGGCTGTCCTACGGTTACGGTATAAAATTCATCAGATACGCCTGCGTCACTGTAATCAATATGGATAGATACACTTTCACCCGCACGTTTTTCGGGCGCAAACACCTTGAAAGAAACGGTATATTCTGGAATATAACTCACATCTTTATTTTTCCAATCTTTAAAAGAAACGGTAATCGTATTGTTCTCAAATCCGACTTCCTGATCCCGGCCATCGAGCACCCTGATCACTTCTCCGAAATACTGGGCAATTTCCTGCGGAAACGAAACTTCCTGCGAATCGGGAAGATCTTTCAAGTCTTCTACTTGATAGGTATAACCCTGCAAGATGGTCTGAATAAAATCACCGTTTGCGTCATACAAGATAAATTCAACGGTAAAATTATATGTAGATAAAGTCGGCCCATTGTCCGTACAAGTACAGTTACTGAATTGACAGGAATTGTCGCTGCAACCGGCCCCGCAATCGGTAAAACAAGTTGAGTTGCACCCGCCGCAAGTTATGATGCCGCAATCCCCGCAGTCTTTCGTACAACCATTCCCCCAAATACAATTAAAAAAATCGCAATCTGAATTGCAGCTAAACTGCTTGTCACATTGACTAAACTGATCCTCACACACATCACAGCCCATCTGTCCACAGACACAAGAAAGTACGCTCCATGAAAAACAACCGCTGAGTGCAAAAGCACCGCAAAAAACGCCGACAAGAAGTATCAGTATTCCTGCTTTTCTACGGAATAAAAAATATAGCAATCGATCAAACATATCTACACGCTCCCGATTTCTTGATATATGAGGATTTCTATCTGTTTTAAAGCAAATAGTGCAAATAATTTTCCCTTTTATACAGTGAACAACTCGCAAATGATAATGTTCATCGAATAGAATATTCAATGAATTTATATTTCATATTTTAACACATTTATAGAAGAAAAACAAGTATTTAAGAAATAATATGAATGCTATTTGTTCATAAATTGTAAAATCAGCGGCTTATCCCCGTATGTTTATTCATTGAATATTCTATTTAATGTATTTTTTCATTCCGTTAAAGTAACTTTCCGAGCCTGTTCATCATATCCTGCTTATACTCCATTAAGGAGTGGGCATAGCGGTTTAAGGTGACGGTCGGGTTTTTGTGACCTAATATCTCGGACAATGTTTTTACGTCCATACCACATTCGAGAGCGCGGGTGGCAAAGGTGTGCCGCAGGGAATGAAAGCCCTTATGAGGTATTTTCAACTTTTTCAGGAGCAATTCAAAACTTCGCTGGTAGGAGCGGACGGACACAGGCTTTCCGTTTGCAGACACAACGAAGGGAGAATCGCTCTTTTTCTTAATGCTTTTTAGGATCGGCAGCAATTGTTTTGGTAGCGGTATCAGACGGCGAGAGTTGACAGTTTTCGGCTCGTCGATGATGAGTCCGCCCTTGCTGTCATGACAAGACTTTGAGACCGTCAGAATGCCTTTTACGAAATCTATATCATTCCATTGCATGGCAATCAGTTCCCCGATACGCAGTCCGCTATACAAACAAAGCAAAATTCCGTACATTTTATCTTTCTTCCCGTTTAAAATTGCTTGCTCTATTTGCTTCTGTTCAATCAGCGAAAAACATTCCACCGTCTTTTCTTTTAGTTTCGGACGTTTGAGTTTATCTGCCGTATATTCCTTTGTCAATCCCAGCATATGAGCCGCTTTCAGAGAACTTTGAATGACGGAAATAACGGCATTGACGCTGTTAGCAGATAGTCCCTTGCCCGTTTTGCGATTTCCGCTTTGCAAAAGTTCTGTTATAAACTGTTGTAAGATAAGCGGAGATAAATTGTTCAGCTCAATGTCGCCGATTTTATCTTTGATATGCTGCTCAATGATAAGCTTATAACGCTCATAAGTCCGCACTTTAATTGACGGACGAACGTAATTTTCTAACCATTGTTTTAACCAATCTATGTACTTCATAACACCTCCAAATAATTAAATTATATCAAAAGGCAGTAAGGCGTGCGATTACTTCCGGGCTCGTCTGCCCGATGTACTCTCCGTCGATCCAACACCCGAAGTTGTCAAAGAGCAGGAGCTTTCTGTCCTCCAATCCATACGGGCATACGACGTCATCGTCCATGATGTCCGTTACAAAACACTGATAAAGACCTCTCGAATAGACAAGTTTACCTCCCGATTTTTCGATATACTTCACCAGATATTGTACCATTTCGGGAAGTTCAGAGGCATGACAAACAGGACGGAATTCATTCCGTCCGAATTTTTTTGCAAAGAATGTATTTTGCTGAATGGTACGCATCTTCTTTGCCCTCGTGTCAAAGTCGCGCAGCGTTTCTATCTCGCCCCGCAACGTATCCTCGGGGATATAGAAGATCCCGTGGAAATGCAGCCGGTTCGTATCTCCGCCGCGTTCCCATGCCCCAATATATAACCAGCCTTTGCGCGAGCTGAAATGCTGGATACAGCGCATGAGCTTCTTTGCAAAACTTGCTTCGTCATGAAGTTCGTCCGAATAGGTGAAGGTTACAAAATAATTGAAACGCTGGTGATTGATCTTTCTCCAAAGCCTTGTCCTGCGACAGATCATGTTGCGGTGCTTACGAGCAAAGTTTTCTTCTACAAACGCACGGCAAGAAATGCCGTCCCTGAAATAGGGTAGCATTTCCTTTACCACAAACGGCTTTTGCTCTCGCTTTTTCAACGTTAAACTTTTCAGATACAGTTCATCGAACAGTTCTTTACGCGTCATCTGTCTGACGGCAGGAGGCGCGATTTTTTCGCATACGTCATCTTGATTTTGTGTCGAAAGAGCTGTATTTTCCGTGTCGGAAACAGCTTGCGTTTCCTGTTCGGTTGACTCTTTCACGTCGATGATTTCCTCCTTGCGCGGGCGACGGTTTTTGGCCCGCGGATTCGGCTCATAAGGGATGCCTATGTAGTGGTTCCCGTCCGAATAAACTTTTACTTTGCTATATGGCATCTTCATTCTATTTGTGTTCGGACAAAGTCACGCAATCGGCGCCAGTATTAAGCCTGTTGCCAATCATGGTAACAGGCTTTTTCGTGTGTAAAATATTTCCCTGCCCAAATATATCTCTGCTGCAAAGATTTATACCTCTTCAAGGAACGGCATCAATCAAGCAAAGCGACGCTCCGCCGTCAAAGGTTGATCCTTTTTGCAGCCTCAATGTAATTCCCTTTTCCTCCCGAAAAGAAACAAGCCTCCCTTGCTTCGTAACAAGCTAGCATCCTTCTGCAAATGCTGCAGCAAATCTTCCTGAATCACAACTCATCTTCATGAACTCCGAAACGATCTAAAAAACAAATTTCAATGCAAAAAACTCTTGTACTTTAAAAGAGTAAAACACACCGCCGCAATCTGAAAGATATTTTTGGATTATTTTTGGATTATTTATTGACAGAGATGAAAATCCATGATAAAATTTTGTCATCCTCAATAAATACAGAGGGAACCATGGAAAAAGAACTTTTACGTTTTCAGGCGGAAAACAGGCTGTGCGGAACCATTCTGCGGTTGAGCTGGCTGATCGCAGCGGGGGCGTTTGTACCTGTCCTCATGTACGGATTTTTGTTCGGAGCTGCGTTGGGCGTCGCCCTGCGCGTTCTTTTCCTCGTCCTGTTTGTCATCATAACGTTCGGCGCAATCCTGGCAAACGAAAGTTTCCGCAATCTTTTCCGCGCGGAAAATCTGGAACAGATAGAAGCCATGACGCGTGACGTAGTCATCTTTTATCAGTCTTTGATGCCCGTTTTTCTGACGCTTTCCGCCGTATTTCTCGCACTGAACGTCTTTTTCATCGTAAAAAACGGTTCCCCCAGAACGGGCAGACTTGCCTCCGCCGTACTGTCCGCGCTCTTTACCCTGATTGCCGCCCTTCTCTATTATATGGTGGCATTGGAGGTAGCGGCATGAAGATCTTTCTGATCAACCGCGCGGACGTGCAGGTCTTTTGCAACGACAAACGGCTGATTCTCCGAAAAGAAAAAGGCCGAGAATACGTGGAAACGGATCAAACGGACGGCGAACAAGTGACTGTACATTTTGTACGCAGGCACGAACTGTCCCGCCCCTTCTGGTGGCTGTACGCTCTTGCGTTCTGGATTTTGGGCGTAATGGGATTTTTCACTCCGCGCTATTCCGCCTTTTTGCCGCAGCTTGATTGTTGTCTGACATTCATAGAAAACAAATCCGCCGCGCTGACAGTACGTTTTGCACATTACCTGGACGAAACGGGGCAGCGCAGTATCCCCGCCGTGACCGAACTGACCGGATTTGCGGTCACGGAAAACGCTTATTACCGCCGCGATCCCGTGGCAAAGCGCAGGCGCAAAATTTATAAGATCTGTTCCTGGTTTGGCAGGATCGTACTCATTGCCGCGATCGCCGCGGTGACCATTTTAACAATCATTGAGAGGTAACCCATGTTTTACGCAATTTTGACCAATCAATTCGACGGTCTGGAACTGACTTACATCGCCATCTCCATCCTGCTGGCGATCGCGGTAGTTGCGGCACTCATTGCACAGATTTTTGTTGCCGTAGGCTATTGGCGCGGCAACCGTGTACAAAACTCTTTGGGCCTGACAGGGGAAGAATTTGCGCGCAAACTGCTGGACGAAAACGGAATGCCTGACGTACAGGTGAAAAAATGCGGAATTTTGCGTACCCTGTTTTTCGGAAACCATTACAGTATTATGAAGCGCACGGTATATCTGCGCATTTTCACCATCAGAAAAGCGAGCGTGACTTCCGCGGCGATCGCGGCGCAGAAAGTTGCGCTTGCCGAAGCGCACCGCAACGGCGACAGAAAAATGATCGTACGCGGCAGATTGCAGGGACTGGGTGTGTTTGCCCCCTGCCTGTTTATTCCTCTCGTGATCATCGGGCTTGTAATCGATCTCCTCGTGATGCACTTCCTTATCTTTACGGGCATCGCCCTCATTCTCGGACTTGCGTTTATCGTATTCTCCTTTATTGTCACCCTGCTGAACATTCCCGTAGAGAAAAAGGCCATTGTCCGTGCGCAGGAATGGCTGAACGCTTCCCTCACCCCCGAGGAAAACGAGCGCGCAAAAAAAATCTTCCGTTGTTACATGGTGGAATACGTTCTGCAATTTATCGTCGCCTTGCTGCGGCTCATCCAGTTGATCCTGAAAATTTTCCTCAAAGCAAGACAAAACTGATTTTTCCTGTACGCCGCAAATGCGGCGTACTTTTTTTACGTAGGGAAGCCCCCTCGGCAGCGGCGGATTGCCGCTTTTATTGCGCTCCGCCCAAAGAGGGCGTTACCGAGAGACTGCCGCACAAAGTCAAGACCACCCGTAAAACGGGTGGCTTGCACAAGCCCTAAAAGGGCTTAATACCTGCCGGGCTCACGCCCTCGAATATTTTGTCAGCTGCAAATTTTCTCCAACGGCCGCCTTATGGCGGCTGTTGTTATTTGTTCTTTCTTACCGGCTCACCCGTAAACGGGTCTATAAATTCTTTTATTGACATTTGCTCATACTCTACGTCTTGGCGCAATTGATTTCTTATGTATTCCGCTATCTTCTTCGTATTTTTCCCGACTGTATCCACATAGTATCCTTCACACCAAAACTGTCTCCGTCCGTACTTATATTTTAAGTTCGCATGTTTGTCAAATATCATCAACGTACTCTTTCCTTTCAAGTACCCCATAAACATCGACACACTGTATTTCGGCGGTATTTTCACCAACATATGCACATGGTCAGGACATAGCTCTGCTTCTATGATTTCCACTCCTTTCCATTTACAAAGCTTCCTTAGTATTTGCCCGATATCTACTTTGATTTTGTCGTATATCGCTTTTCGTCTGTATTTCGGCGCAAATACTATGTGATACTTGCAATTCCATTGGCAATGTGCTAAACTATTTGCAGAATCTTCCATGGTTCTCCTCCGTGATCTTTAATTTGCAGCTGACACTCAAATTACATCACGGAGGTTTTTTCTTTTCAATTCTTACTCATCGGCATAGCCTCTTTGGAACCACCCGTTTAACGGGTGGTTTTCGCAAGCCAACAAAACGCCGCTCTCCTTACCCGGAGAGCGGCGCTATGTTTATTTTTTTTGTTTACGGGAGCCTTTTCGGAAATGAAAATCGCATACCTCGTGTCCTGTAGCGATGGTCCCGCCCCGCCCCGCGACCACCTGCGGAAGCAAGCCTTCCCATGCCTTTGCCTCGTAATCGCAGAACACGGTGCAAAGTTCCGGACATCCGAACTTTGCCGTGATAACATCGTACATACATTCCTTTACGTGGAAATCAATATTTTTCCCCTTGACGGAAAGGTCGCACGTCTTCCAGCCGCAGGAAGGAAATTTGTATTCTATAAAATTTTTTATGTTACCGCGAAATGCACGGAACGGAAAAAAAGGACGCATCTGATTGGCAAGGGTTTCCCCCGTTTCCGTCGCCGCCTTCTGTGTTTCGTTGCGAACGAGCTCCAGTGCGGCGGGAGCGCGATACCCGAACCGCAACAGCGTTTTATAATACGCGATGACAGGATAAACCAGTCGCGTAAGCTGACGCTCGTAGGTGGGACTGTTTTTATAGTCGGTCGTGACTGCAAGCTCGGTATAGAGTTTGGAAGCCGCCTGAAAAATTTTTCTGCCCAGCTCCTCGCCGAAATTACGCAAGACGTCTTTTTCCAGAAAGTACAGCTCGGTTTTTTCGTAATTCATATCGCTGTCGGCCGCAAGCGCAAAGCCGCCCTCCTTTTTCCCCTATATTATAAATCAAATTCTTGCCTTTTGTCAATATTTCAAAAAATATTTTGAAAAACTGTTGACAAACAGAAAAATTATGATATAATACTAATTAAGAATAATTCCTAATAAGGTGACGCATGGATCGGAGAAATACGATACAGCGGCAGCTTGTATTGCAGGCGGTGCAGAGCCTGGACCATCCGGATGCAGAAGAAGTTTACGAAAACATTTTCCGCGAACATCCGAACGTAAGCAAAGGCACTGTCTACCGCAATCTGAACATCCTTGCCGCACAGGGAGAGATCCTTAAAATAGAAACGGGAAACGGCGCGGACAAATTTGATTTTCGCACCAATCCGCACTATCATATGCGATGCCGCATCTGCGGGAAGATATTCGACGCATACCTCTCCCCCCTTGTACCCGAAAAACTTTTGGGAGATACGCACGGGTTTGTTGTGGAGCGGCACAATCTCGAATTCATCGGAACTTGTTCCGAATGTAATAAATCTGGAGGAAATAAAAATGGCTAAAGAACTCAAAGGCAGCAAGACGGAAGCAAACCTGCAGGCAGCATTTGCGGGAGAATCGCAGGCGCGCAACAAGTACACCTACTATGCAAGCAAGGCGAAAAAGGAAGGTTACGTGCAGATCGCAGCTCTGTTTGAAGAGACGGCGAACAACGAAAAGGAACACGCAAAGATCTGGTTCAAACTCCTGCACGGCGGCGACATCGCTTCCACCGACGTCAATCTGGAAGATGCGGCAGCGGGCGAAAATTACGAATGGACGGATATGTACGCAACTTTTGCCAAGGAAGCAAAGGAAGAGGGATTCGATCACATCGCATTTTTGTTTGAAAAAGTGGGCGAGATCGAAAAAGAACACGAAAAGCGCTATCTTGCCCTGCTGAAAAACGTAAAAGACGGCCTGGTATTCTCGCGCGACGAGGATTGCATCTGGCAGTGCTCCAACTGCGGACACATCGTTGTCGGCAAAAAAGCGCCCGATATCTGCCCCGTATGCTCGCATCCCAAGGCATATTTCCAGCTGAAAGCGGAAAACTATTGAGGTAAATTTATGGATCCGAAAGCGTTTCATGCCCTCTCGTACGGTGTGTACATTGTGTCCGCATGGGACAACGGCAGACCGACAGGCTGTACCGCCAACTGTGCAGCGCAGATCACCTCTGCTCCCGCGACCGTGATGGTGAGCATCAACAAAGACAACTACACCAACAAGTGCATTGCCGATTGCGGATATTTTTCCGTTTCCGTGCTCTCGGAAAATTCCGATCCTTCCATCATCGGAACATTCGGATTCCGTTCGGGGCGGGACACGGACAAGTTTGAAAACGTAGCCTGGCAGGTACGCGACAAATTGCCCGTCGTAACGGACAGCTGTGCGTACATTGCCTGCCGCGTGATCAACAGCATGGACACCCCTACCCATACCGTCTTTCTGGGCGAGGTGATCGGCGCGGAAAAGACGAGCGAAAACACGCCCATGACGTATGCGTATTATCACAACGTCATCAAGGGTAAGACGGCAAAGAACGCGCCTACCTACATTCCGCAGGAAGAGACGGCAGGAAAATACGTCTGCTCCGTGTGCGGCTATGAATATAACGGAAACATTCCCTTCGAGCAACTTCCGGATGACTGGCGTTGCCCCGTATGCGGCCAGCCCAAATCCGTATTCAGAAAAAAATAGCATTTATCTCTTACGCCCCGAATTCTTTCGGGGCGTATGCTTTGGCGCAGAAAAGGTTTTTCCGCAAAATATGCTTGCAAATCGACCTGATGGATTGTATAATAATGTCATAAAACATTGTACAGGGGAAAAATATGGCGATCAGGACGTTTGACACATTTATCAGTTATCGCAGGACGACAGGCTCACAGCTTGCAAGCCGCATTTACGATTACCTGCTTTCCAAACGCAAAAATCCGTTCCTGGATGTTGCGGAGATCAACGGAGGAAGATTTGACGACCAACTGCGAAATCGCGTTCGGCAAGCAGCAAACTTTGTGCTGGTGCTTTCCGAAAACGCGCTCGACCGCTGCAACGAAGAGGGAGACTGGCTGACAGAAGAGATCCGCACCGCACTGAAATACAACAAAAATATCGTGCTTGCGATGGAAGACAATTTTATTTTTCCGCCGGCAGACAGCCTGCCCGAAAGCATCAGGGTCATCGTCAATTTTCAAGCGGTACCATTCAACCAAAAAAATTTCAACGAACGCATCGGTGCGCTGGAACGAATGTTGCATTTCCCCATGAATACACCATCGCGCCTGAGCGACAGCGATTACGGGAAAAACTACCATTCTATCACAGGTTCGTTTATGACCGTGTATGAGGATTACGAAAACGGAGAACTTGTCTTGCGGACAGCCCCTGCCGAAATCACCCAGCGTCTTTCCAGGGTAAAAGGCACGACGACTTTCGACGGAAAAAGAACCTGGACGCTGGACGCAAAGATCTTCAACCGCACCAAAATTGCGGGTATTTACACCGCGCTCGACAAGTATGACGAGGGTGTTGGAACATTTTTTTTGGAAATAGAAAGTTTTAACCGCATGAGCGGTTACTGGGCGGGGTACGACAACGTGAATAAAAAACTTACATATGGCTCTTATACTTTTACACGACTGTTCGACAACTACAAGATAGAAGAAGCGACGCAGAAAGACTATCCTGCCGTCTGTTCGATTGCAGACAAACAACTGGGACAAAGCTACGTATCCGCCTCTACCCTGCAAAAAATCCAGAGCAGCAGCTGCAAAGACAACTGTTTGGTGGCGCGCCACGGGGCTACGGGAGAGGTTTTGGGATTTTGCATTTATAAAACGTTGAGTCCCAAAGAAGCGGAGGAACTTTGCCGCGGATTTAAAAAGACGTTCGGAGAATTCGGGGACGAGATCGGGTATCTCGCCACCATTGCGGTCAGCGAAAAATTTCACGACAACGGCATTGCCTCGGCACTGGCGGAGGAAGCGCACAATCGCTTTAAAAAGATAGGGATCGGCTACATCATTTCCACCGCGTGGAAGCGTGCAGGCAAAATCAACATCGGCAACATTCTTACACGGAGCGGTTACAACGTGATGACGGACATTCCCGATTACTGGTACAAGGACAGTTTGGAAAAAGGATACCTCTGCCCGCAATGCGGCAATCCCTGCCGCTGTTCGTGCGTAATTTTTGAAAAATTTCTGTAAACTGCTGCGGGAGCCGCACTTTTGCGGCTCCTTATTTTAAGAGCGGCAAATTTTTGCTTTCCCTCTTTTCAAATTCTTTTCCGCGCCGTCTGCGGCGCGACCTTTCGGCGCAAAAAAAGGCAGGACAAAAGCCCTGCCTTTTTTATTTCCGATCGATTCAGCCTTCCATTTTTTCGAGAAGTTTGAGATCGATGCCCTTTTCGCCGATCTTGATGATCTCCACTTTGACCATGTCGCCGATATTGAGCACGTCCTCGACCTTTGCAATGCGGCGATCGCTCATCTTGGAAATGTGGATCATGCCGTCCTTGCCGGGAGCCAGCTCGACAAACGCGCCGATGTTGGAGAGAATGCGCACGACGGAGCCGATGAACATATCGCCCACTTCGGGATCGCGCGCGATGGAGAGAATGATTGCCTTGGCGCGCTCTGCGTTGTCCGTGTTCTCGCCGTATGTCGCGATGCAGACCTTTCCGTCGTCGTCGATGTCGATTTTGACGCCCGTCTCTTCGATGATCTTGTTAATGACTTTGCCGCCGCTGCCGATGACCTCGCGGATCTTATCGGGATTGATGGCAAAGGAAATGATCTTGGGAGCGAACTTGGAAAGTTTTGTACGGGGAGCGGGCAGCACTTCGAGCATTTTGCCCAGAATAAACTGCCTGCCCTCGTTTGCCTGTGCGATAGCGCGGCGGAGGATCTCCTCGGAAATTCCCTTGATCTTAATATCCATCTGAATGGCGGTGATACCCTTTTCGGTACCGGCCACCTTAAAGTCCATGTCGCCGAGGAAGTCTTCCAGGCCCTGGATGTCGGTAAGGATGGCAACGCGGTCGCTGTTGGTGTCCTTGATCAGACCCATGGCGCAGCCCGCAACGGGAGCTTTGATGGGAACGCCCGCATCCATGAGAGCGAGGGTGGAACCGCAAACGCTCGCCTGGGAGGTGGAGCCGTTGGAGCTGAGCACGTCGGATACCATGCGGATCGCGTACGGGAACTCTTCCGCACTGGGAACGACGGGTTCAAGCGCGCGCTCTGCGAGGGCGCCGTGACCGATCTCGCGGCGGCCGGGGCTCTTCAGGCCCTTTGCTTCACCCGTGGAATAGCCGGGGAAGTTGTACTGATGCATATATCTCTTGGACACTTCTTCATCGAGGCCGTCCAATTTCTGAACTTCGCTGAGGGTGCCGAGGGTGCAGGTGGTGAGGACCTGCGTCTGACCTCTGGTGAACACGCCGGAACCGTGTACTCTGGGCAGAATGCCCGTTTCGCACCAGATGGGACGGATCTCTTTGAGGCTTCTGCCGTCGGGGCGGATGCCCTTGTCCAGGATCTTGGCGCGCACTTTCTCTTTGGTGAGATAGTACAAGCTGTCCTTGATTTCGCGCGCTTTATCGGGGTACGTATCCGCAAAATGTGCGAGAACGTCCTTTTCGACAGCGTTCTGTTTTTCCTCTCTCGCCTGACGGTCGAACTCGTCGAGCGCCTTGTCGAGCATATCGGAAGCGTAAGCGCGGACGGCTGCGTCGATGTCCTCGGGGACATGATACAGCTCCATCTGACGCTTGGGTTTGCCGATCTCTTTCTGGATCTGTTCAATGAAAGCGCACTGTTTTTTGATCTCTTCGTGACCGAACAGGATGGCATTGACCATCTCCTCGTCGGAGATCTCTTTGGCGCCCGCCTCAACCATCATGATGGCGTCTTTCGTGCCTGCAAGGCTGAGGGTGAGCACGCTCTTTTCGCGCTGAGCATTATCGGGGTTGATGATGTACTCGCCGTCAACCAGCCCTACCTGCACGGAACCCGTGGGGCCTGCCCAGGGAATGTCGGAAATGCTCAGAGCAACCGAGCTGCCGAGCATGGCAAAGGGTTCGGGCGGGATGTTGGTATCGACGGAGAGTGCGGTAGCGATGACCACAACGTCGTTGTACAATCCCTTCGGGAACAGGGGGCGAATGGGGCGGTCGATGAGGCGGGAGGTGAGGATACCCTTATCGCTTGTCCTTCCCTCGCGCTTTTTAAATCCGCCGGGGATCTTGCCCACTGCATACATTTTCTCTTCAAAGTCTACCTGCAGAGGGAAGAAATCCATTCCCTCTCTCGGTGTTTCGGACATGGTGACGTTGACCATGACGACGGTGTCGCCGCAGCGGACAACGCACGAACCGTTAGCCTGTTCGGCATACTTGCCCGTCTCGATGACGACCTTTCTTCCGCCCACTTCCGTTTCAAACTGTCTGTAATTTTTTGTCATTCTTTACTCCTTGACTCTATTCTCACGGAGATCCCCGATCCCCGCGTGTTTCACAGTAAAGCGCGCACGCGCGTTTTTTAAAAAAGGGCAGAACTATAGTAGTTCCGCCCTTTTTTGCTTACTTTCTCAAATCGAGACGGGAAACGATTTCCCTGTATCTTTCAATGTCCTTGCTCTTGATGTAATCGAGCAGGCCGCGGCGCTGTCCGACCATCTTCAAAAGACCGCGACGGCTGTGATTGTCGTGCGGGTGCTGCTGCAAATGCTCGTTGAGGTGATTGATGCGCTCGGTGAGAAGAGCGATTTGCACTTCGGAAGAACCGGTGTCCCCGTCGTGACGCTTGTACTCTTCGATGATCTGGGTTTTCTTTTCCTTTTCCATTGTTTTACTCCTTGGAAGATATTCACGCAAATCCAAGCTCGGCGAGGAGAACCGCTCGGCTTCGACTGCGCATGGTATTATTTTAGCATACTTTTCCGCATTTGTAAACTATATCAGCGGTATAATTTATTTTTCTCTTCAATGAGAGTGTGAATTTTCTGAATATATGTGGGGATGTCCTTGGGCGCGCCGATGCGCTCGATACGCCCCTCGCGGGGGTATAATTTTTTCCCGACGGCATTGGCGCCGCAGGCGATGTTGTCAGTGATCTCTTCCATCACGTCCACGTTGTACACGCAGGCTTTGCCGGGCTTTGTCCAGCCCGTGTTTTCGCAGTTGCCCGCCATGTACTTCTGACGGTACAGATAGTACGGCACATATCCCGCCCCCGCCAGCTTTTCGCGCGCATAGGCGATCATTTCGGAGATGCCCGCCACGCACAGACGGCTCTCTTCCTCTTTGAGTTTTGCCCCTTTTTTCAAACAGAGGGTGTGCACGGTGATGTTTTCGGGAGAAAGCGCGATGGCGCGGTCAATGCTCTCTTCAAACTCCTCCGCACTTTCACCCGTGAGCCCCGCGATCAGGTCGCAGTTGATGTCAAAACCGTATTCGCGTGCCATGGAAAAAGCGCGGTAAATATCTTCGGACGTATGTTTCCTGCCGATGCGCTCCAACGTAGCGTCGCAGAAGGTCTGCGGATTGACGCAGATGCGCGTGACGGAAAACTCTTTCAGAAGGTCTAATTTCTCACGCGTGAAAACGTCCGGTCTGCCCGCCTCTACCGTATATTCGCCGCATTCCGCGGCGAAAGGCGCCGCAGCAAGCAGCACGCGGCGCAGCTGCACGGGTTCGAGCACCAGCGGCGTACCGCCGCCGATATACACGCTTTTCAGCTTCTTATACAGCCCCTTACAGGCGGCAATCTCCTCTTCCAGCGCGCTCAGATACCCTTCCAGGTATTGCCCCGTACGGTTGATGTCCGCCGTAATGAAGGAACAGTAATTGCACTTGGAGGGGCAGAACGGAATGCCGATGTATAGATCAGCCGCCCCCTCTTCCTTAGCATAGATCCCCTTCTGCGCCGCAAGGACGTCGCGCACCAGTGAAATATTTTCCGCACTGACGCCAAACTTTTCAAACAGCGGCTCGAAGGGTCTGCCCGCCTCCTCTTCGGCATAAGCGAGCTTGGTGGGACGGATTCCCGTCAGCGCACCCCAGGGCATACTCCTGCCCGTTTCCGCGCGCAGAGCATTGTACAGGGCAAGTTTGGCAAAACGGCGGGCGTAACGCTTGTACTCGATCTCGCCGTCAAAGGTCTGCCGTTCGGTAAAGAAATACTCCTTTCCGTCCACGCAAACCGTGTTTTTAAAAAGATCTCCCTCGCAGGAGAACGTATGCGCCACGGGCGGAACGTCCCCAAACAAACGCAGGACGTCCATCATCTCCGCGCGGAGCATCTCCGCATTTGTTTCCAACATGAAAACTCTCCGTTTTGATACAATTTTGCAGATACGTATATCAATTTCCCGAACAAACACCTACACGATCCACGCATTGTGCAAACGCTCGTGCGAGAGAGTAGTCGTTTCGTCATGGCCGGGATAGACGGTGCGGTTGCCTTCCAGCGCCAGCAATTTTTTACAGCTTTTCTTCAGCTGCTCCGAACTTCCGCCGGGGAAATCCGTCCTGCCCACGCTTTCCAGAAAAAGGGTATCGCCCGTAAAAAGTGCGTCTCCGCAGTCGAAACAGGCGCCGCCGGGCGTGTGACCGGGCGTGGCGATGACGGTAAATTCCATGCCGCATAGAGAAAGTTTTTCCCCGTCACGGAAAGTAAAATCCACGGCAAAGGGCGGCACCGGGATCCCCATGACAGAACCGAGATTGGCGGGAGATGTGAGCAATTTTTCCTCCTCGCGCAGACAGCCGATCTTTGCGCCCGCCTCCTGCAGGGCGGCACAGCCGCCGATATGGTCGAAATGCCCGTGCGTGAGCAGGACGTAGCGGATAGCCAGCCCCTTTTCACGGGCAACGGCAAGCGGTTCTTCTCCGCCGCAGTCGATGAGGACGGCGTTTTTGCCGTCCTCGGTGACGAGATAGCAGTTTGCCGACAGGCTGCCGGCCGCCACCGTATAAATTTTCATTGTTTTCTCCTTACTTTGTCGCCGTGCGATACACTTCGCCGATGCGTTCGTCCGAACGGATCTTTTTGATGAGCAGGTCGATATCCTCTTTTCCGTTGAGGCGGATGTTTGCCTCGATGACGGCGTCTTTGTTTTTATCAAAACGGGAGTTGACGCCCGTGATCATCAGCCGCATATCGGAAACGACAGAGGTAAGCACGGAGAGCGCCACGCCCTGGTCTTTCGCCTTGATGACGATGCCGGCGACAAACCAACCGCCGCCCGTGCTTGCCCATTCGGCGGGCAGGATCCTGCCCTGTTCCGCCTGTAAATTTTTGATGTTGGTGCAGTCGGCGCGGTGAATGACCACCCCCCTGCCGCGGGACACAAATCCCACGATCTGATCGCCAGGCACGGGGTTGCAGCAGCCCGCAAAATGGGTGAGAAGCCCGCGCATCCCTTTGACGATGACGCCGCCCGTATCCGCACTTCCCGTACCGTGATAGACGGGCTGTTTGGGGATTTCCTTTTTATAGAAATCGATCAGCTTGAACAGAACCTGGTTGACGGTGATAGCGCCGTAACCGACGGACGCAAACATTTCGTCCTGCGAAAAGAAAGAAAACTTTTCGGAGATCTTGGCAAAACTCTCTTCCGTGAGAATGTCCGAAAGGTTGTAACCGCGATGCTTTGCCTCCGCCTCCAGCATACTCCTGCCAAGTTTGATGTTTTCGTCCTTCATTTCCCGCTTGAAGAACTGTTTGATCTTGGCTCGGGCGCTGGAAGATTTTACGATCTTCAGCCAGTCCCAGGACGGGCCCTTGGAGTTAGAGGAAGTGATGATCTCCACCACGTCGCCCGTCTGCAGGGTAGAATTGAGGGGCACCATCTTGGAATTGACGCGGGCGCCCGTACAACGGTTGCCCACCTCGCTGTGGATGGCGTATGCAAAATCGATGGGCGTGGCATCCTTGGGCAGGGAAATGACCTTGCCCTTGGGGGTAAAGACAAGCAGTTCGTTGGAATACAGCTCGGTTTTGAGCGACTGCAGGAAGTCCTTGGAATCTTTCAGCCCGCCTTCCCAGTCCAGAACTTCGCGGATCCAGGAAAGTTTTTCGGTGAAAGCGGAATCTTCCGTCTTTTTCTCCTTGTATTTCCAGTGCGCGGCGATACCGAACTCCGCCGTGCGATGCATTTCAAAGGTGCGGATCTGAATTTCAAAGGGCTGACCGAAATTGGTAACGACGGTGGTGTGCAGGGACTGATACATATTCGCCTTAGGAGTGGCGATATAGTCCTTGATCCTGCCGGGGATAGGTTTCCATCGCTTATGGATCTTGCCGAACACCTCGTAGCACTCATCCACCGTGCCGACAATGACGCGTACGGCGGTGAGGTCGTAGATCTGGTCGAGCGTTTTGTTCTGCGTCTTCATCTTTTTATAGATGGAATAAAAATGCTTGGGCCGCCCGAACACTTCCCCCTCTATTTTGCTCTCTTCGAGGATATTTTTGATCTCTTTGACGACAAAGTCGACAAAGTTATGCCGCTCATACAGTTTCTGATGAATGTTTTCGACGAGGAACTCGTACGCTTCCGGTTCGAGGTATTTGAGGCACAGATCTTCCAGTTCGCACTTGATCTGGGAAATACCCAGTCTGCCCGCAAGCGGGGTGTAGATGTCCAGCGTTTCCTGCGCCATTTTGATCTGGCGTTCCTTGGACAGAAAGTTGAGCGAGCGCATATTGTGCAGGCGGTCTGCCAGCTTGATGATGATGACGCGGATATCCTTTGCCATGGCGACGAAGATCTTGCGGAAATTTTCCGCCTCCTCTTCCTCGCGGGATTTGAACACGATCTTATCCAGTTTGGTGACGCCGCTGACCAGTTCGAGCACCTCCTCGCCGAACTCGGCGCGAATGTCCTCTTCCGTGGCAGGCGTATCCTCGATGACGTCGTGCAAAAAGGCGGCGGCGACAGTGGCGCTGTCCAACCCCAGTTCAATGAGGATCTGAGCCACCGCGCACGGGTGGATAAAGTACGCCTCCCCCGACGCGCGTTTCTGGCCGCTGTGCGCCTCTTCCGCGTAGTGATAGGCGCGGATGAGCATTTCACGATCGGCGCCCGTGTAGTTGTCATAAACCATCTGCAGGACGATATTCATTGACTTTCCTTCAATGCGCACACGGCGCGGTAAATCTGGGAACGGCCGAGTTCCGACCTCTTTCCCGAAACGGCGGTCATACTCCCCCGATCAAAGCGCAACAGCCCGAGTTCAGCAAACACTTCGATCGCAAAAACCACCTGTTGCGGTGCAAAATCCAAATTTACGGAAAGAGCGCAGGCAACGCTGTCCTCCCCCGCGGCGCCGCCGCGCAGGCAACGGTAGATCTCCCCCATCACCTCGCGCGAAGTTTCCAGCGACGCAAGATCATTATACCCGCAAAGTTCGCGGTTGACAACTATTTTTTTGCCCGCAAGCGAGGCGATGTTGAAATCGGCGGGTTTATCCAGGAACAGAATGTCCCTGTACATGGAAACGTCCGCATCCTGCACGGGGCAGACCAGCACCGCGTTGCCCACATTTTGCAGGCTGAGACGAAAGACGTCCCTCTGCAATCCGCGCGTAACTTGTTCAAACTGCTGCGGCACCTCCCGCGAACAAACGACCAAAAGTCCGTACCTGCAAGCTGCACGCGCCACACGGATACGTTCGATGACGCTCTCCTCACTTTCGTACGTAACGGAGAGAGCGGGCGCAGTACCTTTTAAGCGCAAGAGTGCGGCTCGGAACAGCTGCAATTCCATTCCGCCTTCACACGCATCCTCGCACACCATATCCTTGACGATCCCGCGCAGGCTTTCGCTGCCGCGGAAACGGGAAACGCCGCATTCAAAGACGAGAGTCTTTTTCAGATCGGACGAAAGGACGGGCAGAGCGCTTTCCCCGCCGAACCAGACGAGTTCCGCCCCTTCCGCACGCACGGAGATGTGCGGCGAACCCTGTTTCAGCCGCCTTGCGGAAAGTTTGCCCGCCTGCATGGCGAACAGCGGACGCTTGTTGCCAACGCCGTACGGTTCCAAAAGTTCCAGCTCCTTGGCGAGGGCAAGGTCGGGGACAAACCTTTCGGCGTCACACACGCTGAGCGTGGGGACAAAGTCCTCTTCCGAATACGTTTCGCCGATATAGGCGTCCAGCGCGTTTTTCAGCGCTTCAAAGTTCTCCTCGCGGACGTTGACGCCCGCCGCCTGCGCATGGCCGCCGAATTCCTCGATATAGGAGGAACAGGCTTTGAGCGCCTCGTAGATGTTGATGTTTTCAATGGTGCGCGCCGAACCTTTCAGACAGTCCCCCTTCTTGACAAAGAGGATGGCGGGGCGGTTGAATTCCTCGCAGATACGCGCGGCGACGATACCCACCAGGCCTGTATTCCAGCTTTCGTCGCTGAGCATGATGATGTTGCCGAACGCCCCCTGTTCTTTCAGTTTTTCCCGGGCGCTGCGGTACACCTCGTCGCACAGCTGCTGCCGCTCCGTGTTGAAGGCATTGAGGCGGCAGGAAAGATCGTAGATCTCCCCTTCGTCCTCGGAAGTGAACAAGCGCAATGCGCTGTTCGCGTCCCCCATTCTGCCCGCCGCGTTGACGCGGGGCGCAACGGTAAAGGCGAGCGTCTGCGCGCTCGTTTCGTCCTTCCTTCCGGCCAAAAGCAGGGCGAGGGCGCGGCGGGGTTTGCGATTGATCAGACGCAGTCCTTCAAACACGATGTCGCGGTTTTCTCCCACCAGAGGAACACTGTCCGCAACCGTGGAAACGGCGGCAAGGTCCAGAAATTCGTAGGCGCGGCTCCCAAGCAGAGCACAGGCGATCTTAAACGCTACGCCCGCTCCGCACAGATTGTCGTACGGATAATCGTCGTCCAGTTTCGGGTTGACGACGACACAGTCGGGCAGATGGTCGGGCAATTCGTGGTGATCGGTAACGATCACTCGCACCCCGCGCGATTTGATGTATTCCACTTCTTCGCGGTTGGAAATGCCGCAGTCGACAGTGACGATGAGATCCGGCGAACGCTCGCCGATCAGTTTTTCCAGAGCGGCGACAGACATCCCGTATCCTTCCGCGCGTTCGGGAATGTGCGCGACGCAGCGCACACCATAGCGGCGCAGGGCGGACAGGAGAATGGCAGAAGCCCCGATGCCGTCCGCATCGTAATCGCCGTACACGGCGATCAGTCCGTCCCTGTCACGCACGGAATCTATCTCCTCTTTTAATTCGCGCATACCGCGCATAAGGAAAGGAGAAAGGAAATGCTCCTTGGACGGATGAAGAAAATTTTTCACTTTTTCCGCGTCGTCGATCCCGCGCGAATACAGAATAGACGCGGTGAGTTCGTGCAGGCCGCACTCGGCGGCAAGCGCGCGGACGCGTTGCAGCTGTTCCGCCGGAAAGTTGTATTCAAATGTCAGTTTTTTCATGGCGGTACCCCTGTACTTGCGGCGCGCGCCCTTCTGCCGGAAAGGCGGCGCAAAATAACACAAAGGGGCGGGTAAAAACCCCGCCCCCTTCGCTGAATTTCAAATTATTCGAGTTCGCCTGCAGCTTCTGCGGGCTTGGCTTCTTTTTTCTTCTTATCGGAACTGTAATTGTATTTTGCCTTTTCCGCACGCTTTGCGTCCCACGTTTGCTTGATGAGGGCATACACGGCGGGAGAAACGACAAGTGCGGAGTAAGTTGCCAAAGCAATGCCGATAAGGGCGGCGATCATGGCAAAGGTAAGATCGATACCGGTAAACACGCCGACAACGGCAAGAATGACCGCAACGACTGCGATCGCAGCAGACACGACCAGCACAGCGGGACGGGCGTTGCGGACAGAGTCGCTCACCGCCTCGGAAGCGGATTTTGCTTTGAACTCATCCGTGCGCAGATCTGTGCGCATCCTGCCGAACACGAAAAGGTTGAGCAGGCCGGACAAAAGCAGAACAAACACCGCAACCCCTGCAAAGGCAGGGCTGACGGGAAGCCTGACGATCGCCGCGAGGGCGAGCAGAAGGAGCGCATCGTGTACGCCGGCAATGAGGACGGTTACGCCCATGCCAAGGCGGAAACGGATGGCGACATAAACGAACAGAAGGACAAACGCGACAGCGGCGCCGACGGCCGTTCTCCATACATAGTCGGAATAGTTCTGATCGATGCCTTCATGGAAGGTGACGGAAGCGAGCGCTCCGTTTACCCCTTCGATGGTGCATCCCGCAATGGCGGTTTCCAGCTTGTCACAGAACGCTCTGTCGGGAGTGCCGTCCACGTAGTAGGTGAACACCGACGTTCCCGTGGTGTAGGACTGCGTCACTTTGACATCGGAAACGGCATAGGTTTTGGAAATTTCGTCCTTGCAGAAGTTAACGAACTCGTCCTGAGCGTCGGAAGCGGAATAGCCCGCGTCCGTCACTTCGATGACGCTGTAATTTTTATGCGTGCTGTCAGGATTATAACCGACAAAGCCTGCGAGGAAGGCGCCGACGACAATGACGATGACGGCGACGGCGAGGCAAACGGTCAGCCCTTTTTTAGAAAGTACCTTATTCATCTTCCGTTTCCTCCCTTTTGAAGTTGCAGAACGCTATCTTGTTCTTGGGCTGAGCAAGGAACATATACAGGTAGAACCTCGTGACAGCCAGCGTGCAGGCGGCGGAAATGACCGTACCGATGAGGAAGATGAGCGCCATATATTGTGCCGAGCCGAGCGAGATGAAATACAAGACGATGGAAGCGATCAGCAGGATGATGTGCGTATCAATGGTGACCGCAAGGCTCTTTTTATAGCCAGATTTGATGGCGGAGGTGAGCGTTTTGCCCGTATAGAATTCACTGCGGATATTGCGGAACGCATAGAAGTTGAAGCCGACCATCATAGCCGCCGAAAGGACGATGGCAAGCAAGCCCGCAACGTTGACCGTGATCTGCGTGATGAATGCGAGGCAGAGGATAAAGATGAGCGCAAAGGTCAAAAAGCCGTAGACGTGAGCGAGGCCCATCCCCTTATATCTGACGAGAGAGAACACGATCATGGCGAGCACGAGCACGCCGATGACGGACGCCGCAATGAGCGCGGCATAATCGCCCATGGTCGCGCCGTAGGAATACACCTGCGGCTGGAGCGAGAGGTTGAACACGTCCTCTTCGTTGAGTGCGGAATTGATGACGCAGGCGATGGTCTGCGCGGATTCGCGGGTGGGATAAGCCACACTGCCCGAACTGCTGGATCCGCCGATATAGATGACGTTCTGGTCAAGCGCGGAATCGACGCCCGCAGACATGAGCACTTCCGTACCCATGTACAGATAGAGCGTGGCAGACGTGGAACCGCTCGAATCGGAAGAAGACGAGGAAACGAGATCGCCCGTGATCTCGGCAAACTTCGCCCTGCCTGCCTTGGTCAGGTGAACGGCGATGCCGTAACCGGAATCCCCCATATCCACGACGTCGGCACCGGAAATGTGTTCGCTGCCGCCCGTCATCAACACGTTTTTGCTGTTTGTGGAGGTATCCGTGTCGCTGAAATACAGTTCACCCGAATAAGCGAGGACGGAAAATACGTTGCTGACAGTTTCTTTCTGCGAAACGTCGGAAACTTCTACACGGATGGTATAGTCGTCCTCCACCCATACGGAACATTCGGTAAAGTTCTTGTCCTCAAAGCGCTGCTTGAAGATACGGCTGGCCGTTTCAAACTCCGTTTTGAAAGACTCCAGCACTTCGCCGTTTTCATCGAGCACCTTTTCGGAATCCAGATAGACTCCGCCGTGCGCGACGTACTGCTCTGCCGGATCGGAACCTTCGCCGCTTTCATAGCGGGCGACTTCCCCCGCGTATTCTTCGGCGGAAATGACACCCTCCGGATAATACACGGCGCCGTAACCGCCGCCGAGATCGGCGCCCAGACGGACGGTATTCAAAAGCGATTGTAAACTATACGGTGTCTTGACGGGGAACGTCGGCGTGATGCTGATGAACAAAAGCCCCAACAGCACGACGGTCACGAGAACGATCAACGCCACCGATTTCTTCTTGCCCATTGCCTCCTCCTGCAACTTTAAAGTGTTTTACTCCCAAACCGGAACGCGTACACTGCACGCACTACAGATTTAAAAGAAATATACTCATTCATTATAATAAAGATAGGAAATTTAGTCAAGTGTAAATTGTTTATTTTTGCGGATTTTTACCCGATTATCATAAAATCCTCTTGTCTGAGCCCTCGCCTTCGGCGGCAAAAGCGGCCGCAAGATGCACATATTCCTCGGCATTGCGCACGATCCCCTCTTTTTCCTCTTGGGAAAGCGCGCGCACGATACGGTACGGATTGCCGAAAACAAGGCTGCCTTCCGGGATCTCTTTTTTGCCGGGGATCAGCGTTCCCGCGCCGATGATGCAGTTATCGCCGATCTTTGCCCCGTCCAGCAGGATGCTGCCCATGCCCACGACGACATTGTTGCCTACCGTGCAGCCATGCACGACGGCGTTGTGCCCCACCGTGACATTGTCCCCCAAAACGGTCGGAACGCCGTATCCCACATGAACGGTGGCGTTGTCCTGTACGTTGGAGTTTTTGCCGATGACGACGGGCGCGAAATCGCCGCGGATGCACGCGCCGCACCAGATGTTGGCACCCTCGCCCAGCGTCACGTCCCCCGCGACGTACGCGCGGCTGTGGACAAACGCCCCGGGATATTTTTTTATGACCTTCATTTCCCCTGCCGCTCCTTGCGCACGGCAAGAATGTGCATGGCGTCTTCAACGCGCTTTTTCATCATCTCGCAGGTGATCTCGTACGGCTCGTCGATGTCCCCGTTGAAATGATAGTTGTTCGCGCTGCAGCCGCCGCTGCAGATAAACTTGGCAAAGCAGTTTTCGCACTTCTTTCTCGTGAACAGACAGGAATTTTTAAAGCGGTCGCGGATGGTCTTGTCCAGTTTGCCCTCGAACACATTGCCCATGCGAAAATCCTTGTCCCCCGCAAACTGATGGCAGGGATAGATGTCGCCGTTGGGCACAACAGAAAAATATTCGTTGCCCGCGCCGCACGCGCTCACGCGTTTAGACAGGCACGGCCCCCCTTCCAGATCTACGTTGAAGTGGAAGAAATTGAATCCCTTTCCCTGCGCCTCACGCTCGAGATATTTGTCGCAAAGCACGTCGTACTCGTCGCAGATCTTGGACAGATCTTCCTTGGTGATGGCAAGGTCGGGAATGTCCGTCACGACGGGTTCGAGGGAAATGCTGTCAAATCCGCTGTCGGCAAGAAAGAGCACGTCCTTGGAAAAATCGAGATTCTTTGCGGTAAAGGTACCGCGCACATAATAACTCTTGTTCCCGCGGATCTTGACAAAGTTTTTCAGATTGTCGATGACAAGATCGAAACTCCCTTTGCCGTTGGCGGTCTTGCGGACGGCATCATGCACTTCCTTGCGGCCGTCGATGCTGAGGACAACGTTTTCCATCTCTTCGTTGAGGAATTGCGCCACGTCGTCTTTGAGCAACAGCCCGTTTGTGGTGAGTGTGAACAGGAATTTTTTGCCCCGCTTTGCCGCCTGTTCCTTGGCGTAGTACACCGTCTGCTTTACGACCTCGAAATTCATCAGCGGTTCTCCGCCGAAAAAGTCCGTTTCCAGGATCTTGCGATTTCCCGAATTTTCAATGAGAAAATCGATGGCGGCTTTCGCCGTTTCCAGGCTCATGAACTCGCGCTTTGCGTGATAAGCGCCCTCGTCCGCAAAGCAGTATTTGCAGCGCAGGTTGCAATCGTGGCAGATATGCAGGCACAGCGCCTTCACTTCGTCCGATTTGGCGGGCGCCGCCTTCACTTCCGGGCAGAACAAAAGTCCGGTCTCTTTCAATTCCTCAAAGTCCTTTTCATATTCCGCGCGTTCCGCGGCAGAAATGCCGGAAGTGTCCACTTTCTCCCCCAGCTTTTCGCGCAGCAGGAGTGCCGCCTTTTCATCGCATTCGTGCAGGGAGGAACTGCCCGTATCGAAAATGTAATGCTTGTCCCGATAGGAAAAAACGTGTACCATATTGACCTCTCTATAATAAAAAAGTTTTCCGAACGCCGCAAAAGGGCGTCCGGAAACTCCGTGTTCCCAAAATTTAAGGAGCAGAAAACCTGCTCCTTAAAATACGTTTGCGTCAGTTGTTCTTTTCGGGATTGTTCTCTCTCGAAATTCTTTCGCAGGACTGGTTGCCGACCGTGCAGCTGGTTTTGCAGGCGGACTGGCAGGTGCTTCTGCACTCGCCGCAGCCTGTTACCTTGCGCTGTACGGGACGGGCGATCGTTTTAATCTTATTCATGGCTCGATCTCCTCTGTACATTTTATTGATTTAATTATAATACACAAGCGCGGAAAATGCAAGCGTTTTTTTGAAAGTGCGGGCTTTTTCTGCCGTTATCTGCCGCGGATGACGCCCCCGATGGCGCCCCCGACGGCACCGGCCAGCGCGCCGAAAGCAAAGTCCGCCACGTTCCCCCAACCAAAAGAGATGGATCCCGCGATCGCGGCAAACAAAAAATAGGTGACGAGAGCCGTCCCCGCCCCTGCCGCCGCGCCGCACAGAACGGGTTTTTCACGCAGACAAAGAATACATCCCGCCGCCACGGACAAAAGTTTGATGACCTGATTGACAGGCATGATCACGGCGGAAGAGATGCTCAGAAACCGGATCAAAAGTGCAAACACAAGAACAGCCGCCAGAACGATAAGCGCGGATACACAGATGCTCCTGCACGTCTGCGCCAGAAGGCGGCGCGATTCGCTCGACATAAAAATACCTCCGCATGGGTTTGTTTTATACCTATGCGGAGGTTTTGTTTTGTATTCCGTTTGCAGAGAAATTACTTGTCCTGAGCCTCGTCTTTCTTCTCTTCTTCGGCGGAAACTTCCTTTTCCTCAACGGGAGCTTCTTCCGCAGGTTCAGCGTCAGTTTCTTCCTTCGCAGCTGCGGGAGCCTCTTCCTTTGCTTCGGCAGGAGCGTCCATGGTCTGATAGATAGCCTGTTTGTCGAAACGCATATAGCTGTAATTGCCCTCGCTGTCGCCCGTCCTCAGAACAAACGTGTTGTCGGCGTCGTTCACTTCCACAACTTCGCCCACAATACCGCCGATCGTCTTGATCTTGCAGCCGGGTTTGACGGCGTTGATCTGCTCGGCATAAGCCTTTTGTTTTTTCCTCTGGGAAAGGAACGACCATACGAAAAATGCTACCAGCAAAACAAGCAGAACGATGATCCAGATATAGCTCGTCCAGCTGTTGCCCTCCGTGTTTTCAGCCAAAAGATACGTCAACATAGGATGATTCTCCTTTTTTATTTTGGTTTTATATACCCCTATATCATAGCGGTTTTACAAATTTTTGGCAACTGTTTTTCCGCTCTTTTCAAAGATTTTGTCCGCGAAAGGCAAAGATTTCGCTTTTCCGACACAAACCGACCTTTACGCCTGTCCGTATTTTTTGTAAAAATCCGCCGCGAACTCACGCAGATTCCCTTCCAAGATGGCATTGCGCAGCCCGCGCATCAGTTTGTTGAGGAAAGTGATGTTGTGCATGGAAAGGAGCATGGAAGAGAGCATTTCCCCCGCATTGACCAGGTGGCGCAGGTATGCCTTGGTGTAATTTTTGCAGCAATAGCAGTCGCATTCTTCGTCCAACGGCGAAAAATCCTCTTTATAAACGGCATTGCGTACGACCACTTTTCCCTTGCTCGTCAGAGCGGTACCGTTGCGAGCGATACGGGTAGCAAGAACGCAGTCGAACATATCAATGCCGCGCAGCACCCCCTCGATAAGGCAGTCGGGGCTGCCCACCCCCATCAGATAGCGGGGTACGCCCACGGGAAGGACGGGCTGAATGGCATCCAACATCTCGTACATGAGAGGCTTGGGTTCGCCCACGGAAAGCCCGCCGATGGCAATTCCGTATTTTGCGTACGGCTTTGCCGCCTCTACGGATGCGAGCCGCAAATCTTTATAAAAATTGCCCTGAACGATGGGAAACAGCGCCTGCTGCTCGTTTTTGTGCGCCTTGTCGCAACGTTCCAGCCAACGGACAGTACGATCCAGCGCGCGCTTTGCATATTTATAGTCCACGCCGTACTCACTGCACTCGTCGAACTGCATGATGATGTCCGCGCCCAGCGCGTTTTCTATTTCCATCACCTTTTCGGGAGTAAAGAAGTGTTTGCTCCCGTCGATGTGCGAGTTGAACCACACCCCCTCGTCCTTAATGTTGTTGAGTTTGGCAAGGGAAAAAACCTGAAACCCGCCGCTGTCTGTGAGGATAGGCCTGTCCCAGTTCATGAATTTGTGCAGACCCCCTGCCTTTTTTACAAGTTCGTGGCCGGGGCGCATATAGAGGTGATAGGTATTGGCGAGAATGATCTGCGATCCCGCCTCTTTTAAATCGCGCGGGAGCATTCCCTTGACCGTTGCCTGGGTGCCGACGGACATATAGACGGGTGTTTCGATGTCGCCGTGGGGCGTGTGGAAGATCCCCGCCCGCGCACCCGTTTCGGGATCTGTTTTGATCATTTCAAACGAAAACTTTTCTGACAAAATATTCTTTCCTTTTGCTCTGATTTTTATAAAACGTACCTTATTTTTCAGGACAAATCCCAATTACCGGGAGAGCATTTCAAGCGCCCTTTCATACTTTTTACAGCGCTCGAGTGCGGCTTGCGTGCGCATCTCTTCAGGCAGTCTCGAAAAATCGAGATTGTGTTTTAAATCGGCGATCTTTACCGCCATAGCGACAGGATCGGCCTTGATCTTTGCGATATATTCAAAGTAATCTTCTCCCTCCTCACGGGTAAGGAGTTTTACGGCGTCGGCAACCTCCCGAGGAAACTGTTTTTCCAGTTCGCCGAATGTGACGGCTGTGTCTTCGACAACGTCATGCAAGAGCGCAATGCAGACGGAAATCTCGTCCGTCATCTGTTCCGCCACGTGAAAGGGATGAAAGATGTACGGCATCCCCGCCTTGTCCGTCTGCCCCGCATGAGCATTGTACGCAACGTGCGCTGCCTTTTTTGTAAGTTCGGTACAGATCATTTTTGATGCCTTATTCGGATATGACAGTCATAGGAAACCGCAGTGTAACACAGTATTTCGACGGCAAAAAGGGTGCCCATCACATTCTGCTGCCGCATTCTGAAAACGAGCAAGAGCAGGGGGATGCGCAAACAACGACGGGAGCGTATACGGACGTACGTGACCGAGGAGTGCGTAAACCCGACGAACTATTGCGAAGTTTAGAGGATGAGGCAGGCATCGCCGAAGCTGAAAAACCGATACCTCTTCTCCACCGCTTCCTTATACAAGGCAAGGCATTGTTCCCGTCCCATCAAAGCAGATACAAGCATGATGAGGGTACTCTCGGGCAGATGGAAATTGGTGATGAGAGCGTCCACGCACTTGAATTTGTAAGGCGGATAGATAAAAATGGACGTATCGCCGCTGCAGGGGCGCAAAAATCCCTTTTCGTCCGCGACCGTTTCCAGCGTACGGACGGAAGTAGTCCCGACGGCAATGACGCGTCTGCCCTCCCTTTTGGCGGCATTGACGATGTCCGCCGCCTCCTGCGAAACGCAGTAATATTCCGAGTGCATGACATGATGGGTAAGATCTTCTTCTTTTACGGGACGAAATGTCCCCAGCCCCACATGAAGAAGCACTTCCGCCACCTGCACGCCCATGTCACGGATCTCCTGCAAGAGTTCTTTGGTAAAATGCAGACCTGCCGTGGGCGCAGCGGCAGAGCCGTCCGTTTTGCAGTACACCGTCTGATAACGGTTCTGGTCTTTGAGTTTTTCGTGAATATACGGCGGCAAAGGCATACTTCCCACACGGGATAATATGTCCTCGAACACGCCGTCAAAATGAAACTCGACGATGCGCTCGCCCGTCGGCGTCCTGCTTTTGACGGTGAGAGAAAGCTCTTCGGAGATGACGAGTTTTGTCCCCTCCTTTGCCTTTTTCCCGGGGCGGACAAGCACTTCCCAATCGGTCAGATTTTGCCGTTTGAGCAGCAAAACCTCTACACGTCCCCCGTTTTCCGTGTACGCGAACATACGCGCGGGCAGAACTTTTGTATTGTTGATGACAAGCACGTCGCCCGCCTTTAAATACTCTTTGATGTCGCGGAAGATCCTGTCCTCGCTCTTTCCCGTGTCGCGGTGATACACCAAGAGGCGGGAAGAATCGCGCGGCTCCGCGGGGGTCTGCGCGATCAGCTCTTCGGGCAGATCGTAATAATAATCGGATTTCAATAACATAGCAACGCTCCGCAGACTTTATTCGTCGTCGAACATGGATGTCTGCAACCTCTGTTTTTCGCTCATCTTTATCCCCAGATGCGCATACCCGCCTTTCAGGCAGACCCTGCCGCGCGGCGTGCGCGCAATAAATCCCAGCTGTAACAAATAAGGCTCGTAAACGTCCTCGATGGTGTTGGAATCCTCGTTGATGGTGGCGGCAAGCGTTTCCAGTCCCGCAGGGCCGCCGTTGAACTTTTCAATGAGAGCGCGCAAAAGGGCGCGGTCGGTGTCGTCCAATCCCAGATCGTCAATGTCCATTTTCTGCAGGGCGTAGCGGGCGTCATCAACGTTGACGATGCCGTTGCCCTTGACGGCGGAAAAGTCGCGCACGCGCTTCAAAAGCCTGTTGGCGATACGCGGCGTGCCGCGGGAACGGCGTGCGATCTCGTTTGCCGCCTCGGGCAAAATTTCGATGCCCAGCGTCCGCGCCGAGCGCGTGACGATCTGCGCCAGTTCGGCGGGCGTATACATTTCCAGGCGGCACATAACACCAAACCTGTCGCGCAGAGGGGATGCCAGCATACCCGCCTTGGTCGTTGCACCTATGAGAGTGAATTTTTTCAGGGAAAAGCGGATGTTGCGCGCCGCGGGGCCCTTACCCACGATGATGTCCAGCGCGTAGTCTTCCATGGCGGAATACAGAATTTCCTCCACCGAGCGGTTGAGACGATGGATCTCGTCGATGAACAGCACGTCCCCCTCGTTGAGGTTGGTGAGGATGGCGGCAAGATCGCCGCTGCGCTCGATGGCGGGGCCGCTGGTCAGTTTGATCTGCACGCCCAGTTCGTTGGCAATGATGTGCGCAAGGGTGGTCTTGCCCAGCCCCGGAGGACCGTACAGAAGAACGTGGTCAAGCGCTTCCCCGCGCATTTTTGCGGAGGAAATATACACGTTCAGGTTTTCTTTGACCTTGCTCTGCCCGACATAATCGTTCATCGTCTTGGGGCGCAGGGCGTTTTCCTCTATGTCCAGTTCCCCTTTCGTGCTCATGACGAGGCGCTCGTCGAACCCGTTTTCAAAATCTTCTTCAAAGCTCATGTCCTCGTCCTCCTCTCATCCTTACATACTTTTGAGGGCAGTCATGATGATGTCCTCCAGCGTTTGCGCACCCTTATCCAGCGCTCCGCGCACCGCTTTGGTGCTTTCCGCCCGGGTATAGCCGAGGGACATCAGCCCCACGACGGCGTCCTCTTCCTTATCGGAAAGTTTTTCTGCAGGCGCAACCTGCTTTCCGCCTGCGGCGGGAGCAAGTTCTGCGGCGGAAACCTTTTCGCGCAGTTCGAGAACGATGCGTTCCGCCGTCTTTTTACCCAACCCTTTCACCGCTGTGAGCATCTTGACGTCCGACGTCGCAATGGCGACGGCAATGTCGTTGATGTTCATTGCCGAAAGAATGGAAATGCCCATTTTCGGGCCCACCCCCGACACGGTGATCAGTTTCGAAAACATATTTTTCTCTTCGGGAGACACAAATCCGAACAGGGACAGCCCGTCCTCGCGCACCTGCAGATAGGTGTATGCTTCGCCCTGTTTATCGTTGACGAGCTTGGCAAACAGCGCGCCCGAACAGAGCAGCTCGTAACCTACCCCGTTGTTTTCCAGCAGGACAGTGCCTGCGTCCGAATAAATAACTTTTCCTTTCAGATAACCGATCATATTTTACCTTTCAAATGGAATAAAGCCCCGAGAGCCGGGAAGTGAAGGAATGGCACAGCGCCACGGCGAGTGCGTCCGCCGCGTCGTCGGGGCGGGGAATGCCTTTCAGGTGCAGAAGGTTGGCGGTGACCAGCTGGATCTGCCGTTTTTCCGCCTTTCCGTAACCGGTGAGTGCCTGTTTGATCTGCATGGGCGTGTACTCGAACAGTCTGCCGCAGCGCTTGACGCAGGTAAGCAGAGCCACGCCGCGCGCGTGCGCCACCGCGATACCCGTCGTCACGTTTTTAGAAAAGAACAACTCCTCCACCGCCACTTCGTCGGGCGTGCACTTATCGAGGAGTTTGTTCAAGCCTTCTTCGAGGATAGCGAGCCGCGTGGGGAGCCGCTCCTCCTTGGGAGTGAGCACAACGCCATAATCCAGCGCACGCGAATTTCCGTTTGCGTCTTTTTCCAAAATCCCGTAACCCAGCGTTGCCAGACCGGGATCGATGCCTAAAATAATCAAATTTCCCTCTTTTTCTGAAAATAACTTGAATTTTTCCGTAAAATAGGTTAGAATAATACTGAGTTGTATCCGCCCGGCGGTTTGTATTTCCGCAAGCGGCATCTCTCACATCAATATTTTAAAGATTTCGTCCGAATAAGTCAAACGAAAATTGCTTAAAAAAACATGGAGTGTTAAATTATGAAACTGTGGGAAGGACGTTTTACACAGCCCAGCGCCAAAAGCGCAGACGAATTCAATCAATCGCTCGGGTTTGACTACAAACTGTACTGGCACGATATCCTGGCGAGCATCGCGCACGTCAAGATGCTGGGAGAAACGCAGATCATTCCCAAAGAGAGCGCGGACAAGATCAGCGACGCACTCGTCAACATCCTTGCGGACATCGAGAAAGGCACCCTGGAACTGGAAGGCGCGGAAGACATCCACACCTTTGTGGAACAGGAACTGACCAAACGCATCGGAGCCACGGGCAAAATGCTGCATGCCGCGCGTTCGCGCAACGACCAGGTAGCCACCGATCTGCGCCTGTACGTGAAGGACAGCATCGTCAACGTTTGCGGAAACCTGCGCGCGCTTATCAACACGCTCGTGGAGATCGCAAGCAATAACGTGCAGTTCATCATGCCGGGATACACGCATATGCGCAGGGCGCAGCCCATTTCCGTGGCGCAGTATTTCAATGCGTACAGCGAAATGTTCCTGCGCGACATCGAACGCTTCACCGACTGCTACAAGCGCACGGACGTGATGCCTTTGGGCAGCTGCGCGATGGCGGGAACGGATTTCCCCATCGACCGCAGAATGACCGCCAGCCTGCTCTCTTTCTCGGACATTTCCCAGAACTCCATCGACGCCGTTTCCGACCGCGATTTCGTTGCGGAATACATTTTCTGCTGCACCACCGTGATGGCGCACCTCTCCCGCATGGCGGAGGACATGATCATCTACACGACGGACGAATTCGGATTTATCGAGATCTCGGACGAGTATTCGACGGGTTCCTCCATCATGCCGCAGAAGAAAAACCCCGACATTCCCGAACTGGTGCGCGGCAAGACGGGCAGGGTGTACGGCGATCTGACCGCCATTCTCACCGTCATCAAGGGGATCCCCCTCTCCTACAACAAAGACCTGCAGGAAGACAAGGAACCGCTGTTCGACGCGGAAACCACCGTTCTCGCCTGCCTGAACATCTTCAACGAACTGTTACAGAACATTTCCTTTGACACCCGCAAGATGCGCAATGCGGCGGCGGGCGGATTTTCCACAGCAACGGACATTGCCGACTACCTCGTGCAGAAGGGAATGCCCTTCCGCGACGCGCACGCCGTTACGGGACAGATCGTGCGCTACTGCATCGAAAACGGAAAGACATTGGA
>CASFBD010000002.1 GCA_949292885.1 uncultured Bacillota bacterium | reverse complement strand
TCTGTTTGTTCGGCTGCAGGGAACCATGCAGGAAGGAGAAATGAAGAAGGAAAAAACGAGAACTGTGGAGTTGTGCCGGGACTGTTTTGCCAAAGAATGGGGGATTGTTAAAAATACTACACATTTTCAAGTTGAAAAAGTCTTTTTTGTGTGCATGGAAGAATATGTTTATATGTGAAATTTTCTGTTTTTCGGATAATTTTTACTAATATTATAAATTTTTTATTGCAATTATTATTTAACAGTGGTATACTTTAATCAATATTATCATTTATTCCCCAAATTTATGAGCATCATATTTTAACGGTGTAAACAGGAGGAGGAAAATGACAAAAAAATTGGCTTACATACTGACGGCGGTGTTGGTCTGCGTGACGGTTGCGGGCATTGTGATCGGCTCGGTGGTCTTAAACAGGCAAAACAGTTTCCAAAAAGACATCACGCTGTCCGGGGACAGCGCCACGCAGGAAGAAATGAAAGTGGATCTGAGCGGGATCGCGCCGGGGGACTCGGTCGAATACACAGTCAATTTCAACGGAGATTCTGCACAGGGTTACGACCTCAACCTCGTTTTTCGCAAGGGGAGCGATGTAGCGCTTGCAAAGTATCTCGATCTGGAACTGGAACTCAACGGCACAAACATTCAGGAAAAGAGTCTGGAAGAATACATGGACGGCGAGCCGGTCAAACTCGAGCTGGAAGGTTCGGAAAATACTCTCGTGTTCAGGTATGAAATGCCCGAAAGTGTCGGAAACGAGGCGCAGGAAAAGGTTGCGGATTTCACGGTAGAGATCGTCGCCAATCCGAAGGAGTAACATATGCGGGAAAAACAAGGGGAGGCTGCAAAGCCGTCCAAAGCCAAAAAGGTTTTCGGATGGGTGCTGAATATTCTTTTCTTCTGTTTTTTTCTGTTGTGCATTTTTGCGCTGTTTGTTTCTGTTGCCGTCAAACGGGAGGCAGACGGTGCCATGCGGCTGTTCGGGTATGAAATGCGCATCGTCGTGTCCCCGTCCATGGAAAAATGCGACGCCACGGACGTGAGCGGCTTTGAGATCAAGGATATTCCCGTCAAATCGTTGGTGTTCATACAGACGGTGCCGCAGGAGGAGAGTGCGGCGGAAGAGTGGTATGCGTCCTTAAAAATAGGGGACGTGCTCACTTTTCGTTACGTTTACGTCAATCAGGAAACGATCACCCACCGCCTTGTGGAGATCACTCCCAAGCAAACGGGCGGATATATTCTCGTGCTGGAAGGGGACAACAAGGACAGCGAAGAGGGCGTGCTGCAGCAGACGATAGATACCTCACTTCAGGACAGTCCCAATTACGTTATCGGCAAGGTGACGGGTACAAGCTATGTGCTGGGCCTGCTCGTCACTGCGGTCAAGAGTCCTGTGGGCATTGTCTGCATCGTCATCGTACCCAGCCTGATCATCATAGTCATGGAGATCGTGCGCATTGCGGGCATCCTGTCAGACAGGAAAAGGCAGATCCTGCAGGAACAGCAAAAGCAGAAGGACGATGAGATCGCCGAATTGAAACGGCAGCTTGCGGCAGTGCAGATGGGGGCAGAACAGAAAACGGCGGTTTCGGACAATTTATCCGAAGAAAATCAAAACAACAAGGAGGAATAAAGAGATGGATGTAGTGCTTATCGTATTTATGGTGTTGGCAGGCATTGTCTGTGTCTTTTCGGTTGCGGTGGTCGTGATCGATCTGGTACAGCAGAAGCGGCAGGCATCCGGCACGCAGGAAGAGGAGCTTCCCGCCCCGCCCGATCCGCCCGTCGCGGAGGAAAGAGAGGAAGAACTTTCCGCCTCGCAGCCGGAAGAAGAGCAGGTTTTGCCGGGCGAAAACGCGATCGTGTTTTCGGCAAGCGAGCGCAAGACGCTGGACGAACAGTTCCGCGAACTGGACGAACGTCTGCAGAGGTACTATGTGGAGATCGTGCAGTACGCTATGGCGCAGGAAGGCTCCAAACAGTATAAAAACGTGCGGTATGAGGAGTACAAGATCCGTAAGACGCGCCTCGTGCGTTTGCAGATCAAGCGCGGGACGGTCGTCTGCGAGTTTATCCTGCTCAACGAAGATTTCAAAAATTACATTCAGGACAATAAAGTCCGCATCCGTCAGGCTCCTACCGTTTTGCGCGTGGAGGACGAGGCGGCTGTCGCCATTGCCAAGAACAGCATCGACATAGCGGTCAGGGCGGCGGAGGACGAGCTGGAATACAAGAAACAAAAGAGACGGGAAAAACGCAGGCAGGCAAGGCAGCGTGAAGATACGCAGGAAGGATAATCCGTCGCAGAGCGATTGATTATAAACAAGGCTGATGCGTTGGCCTTTAATACAATGCAAATAAAAAAAGGAGGAAACAGCAAATGAGCAAAAGGATAAGGGCAGTAATGCTGTCTATGGTAACGGTGTGTCTGTGTCTGGCGCTGGTCATCGGCGGAACGTATGCTCTGTTTTCCGATCAGGTGACGGTTCAGAACCATCTGCAGGCGGGCAAGCTGGAGGTGGGGCTGTTCCGCGTCGGTTATACCGCAAACGAGCTGACGGAAGACGGCGTGCTTTCCGAAGGAGAGACGGACAAGGAACGCCTGGAACTCACGGACACCACAACGGAAGACATCACGCTGTTCAGCGTGACGGATGCCGTGCCCGGATGCTGGTATCGGGTGGATCTGGAAGTCGCCAACAACGGAAACATCGCGTTCAATTACGGCGTCAGGATGATCTGGGACCGCGAGAGCGCGACGCCGGAGCAGGTCAAATTCGCAGGGCAGATGCAGATCACGGTCGAAGTCGGAGACGTACAGAAGGCGCAGTTCTTTCTGAGCGATGCCGCTGCCGCGGAGGACATCGATCTGGGCTCCATATTCGCAAAGGGCGAGGCGCAGCAGTTTACCGTCACGGCGAAATTTATGGACAGCGATGAGAACAACGACGTGCAGAAGATCAGCCTGGAATTTGATTTGCAGGTGTTTGCAACACAAAAAACAACAAATAATTAAAAATTGGGAACGGAGAAGAAAAAATGAAGAAAAAAATAGTAGGGATGTCTCTTCTCTCCATCGTGATGTGCATGAGCCTGATCGTGGGCGCAACGTTTGCACTGTTCACGAGCGAATCGAAAGTAAACATTGCAGTCTCTTCCGGTAAGGTGGAAGCGGTAGCCGTTTTGGGCGACGTTGTAACATATTCCATGGGGGAGGAGCAGGCGGACGATACGTTTGCCAACGGCGGCACGGCGATGGTCAGCGGCACAACGCTGGCGATGAAAAACGTTACGCCCGGCGATAAAGCTGTGGTGTCGGTGAATATTTCCAACGGCTCCACGGTGGCGGCGGCGTACCGCATGAAACTTGCTGCGGCAGGGGATGCGGAACTTGTGGATGAACTTTTGGTCGGTTTCAGCGCGGACAACGCGGAATATACCTATTACAGCGAATTTGTAACCGATTGGGCAGATCTTCCCGCGGGGGATATGACGGTATATCTGTCTGTAGAAATTCCTTCCTTTGTCGGAAGCGAAGCTATGGGGAAATCGTGCGAACTGACGTTCGCAGTGGAAGCGGTGCAGGGCAACGGCGTCACGGACGAAGCGGGCATGGCAAAGAAAGTCTATCCCGTAACGACGCAAGGCGAGCTTGACGAAGCATTGAACGCATTTGCAGACGGTGAAACCGTTGTTTTCTACGGTGAAAACTGGGGCGACGCGACGGTTGCGTTTGAAGACGCAAAGACGCTGAATCTGCGCGGTGCAACTTTGGGCACACTCACTGTTAACGCTCCGGAAGGAACAGTCAACGTTTACAATGATATGAATGCTCTGGAGGTCATTGCTGTCGCGGACGATTCTCTGCACATTTACGGAAATATCCTTTCCGTGCAGGTGAAACAGGGCCGTGCGGTCGTGGAAGCAGGGGCGGAAGTAGAAACAGTAACCGCAGCTCCCGCCGAAAACAAAACGGCAACGGTAGATGTGAAGGAACAGGCTGCTGTGGAGTGCGTGCTGGTGGATGTGTCCGCTGCGGGCGCGACGGCAAATGTTGTCGTTGCAGAAAGCGTGACAATTCCTTCGTTCGACGCGGTCGGAGACGGGGAGATCGTCATTGAAAACGACGGCGAGATCGATATTACCGAATTGCAGATCGATACTGCGGCAAGGCTGAAAAGTGCTCTGCAGATCGGCGGCACGGTGGACATGGCTTCGGACATCGCCATCTATGTTGCGCCTGGTCTGAGCGATTCGGATATGCTTCTTCCCTTGGTCGCGATCAAGAAAGATGCCGTACTCAACCTCAACGGTCATACTCTTTCCTATGCGTATGACGCCGACGCAAGTTATGCCTTTACGCCCGTCATGATTTCTGTCAACGGCGGAACGCTTACCGTCAATGGCGAGGGCGGCTGCATCACTTCGGAAATGGGCAACAACAATGCCTACGGCATCAACGTTTACGGCGGCAGCGTCGTGGTGAACGGCGGCGAGTATTACGGTGCGATTACGGCGTTCCAGGTGGAAAAGGGCTCTCTGACGATCGAGGACGGGTTCTTTGACCTTGCTCCCCTTCCCAAGGCGCAGGTACCTCAGTATGCCAAGTACGTGATCAACTGCATCGACGCGGCTTATCAGAACGGTACGGCAACGATCAGTGTGAAAGGCGGTACGTTCGTCAACTTTGATCCTTCCGATAACCCAGAAGGCGCGGGAACTTCTTATCTTGCGGAAAATTATAAATTGGTGGCAGAACAGAAGGAAACGGAAACGTGGTACGTCGTCATGGAAAAGTGGGCGGATCTTCCCGCTTGGGACGGTACGGCGGATACTTCCTGGTACGATGCGGCTGAAACGGAGTTTGTCCTTTCGGACGGCGCAGATCTTGCGGGATTTGCAAAACTTGTAAACGAGGGGAACAATTTCTCCAAAAAGACGGTAACGCTCGGTGCGGACATCAATCTCAACAATATCAACTGGACGCCCATCGGAATGAACGGAAAGAGATTTGCCGGTACGTTTGACGGCAAAAATTATACGATTTATAACGTAAAAGCCGTAAACGATATGGCGTACGGCAACGGTTTCTTCGGTGATATTGTCAATGCGGTGGTCAAAAACTTCACGATCGACGGAGCGCGCGTCAGCCATTACAGCTTTGATTCGGCAAGCGGCAACGTGTACGGCAACGTGTACGGCATCGTATCCGGCTATGCGTACGGAAATGCCACGTTCGAAAACATCACCGTCAAAAATTCCGTTATCATCGGATACGGCAAAGTGTCTCCGATCTTGGGGATGGCTGCCGATGCAAGCGGCACGACGACGATCAAGGGGTGCTCTGTCATCAACACGGAAATGTACGCGGTGTACAACTGCGCGGGGCTGATCGGCCTTGCTCAGAACAACGTAGTCATTGAAGATTGCGATGTCAGCGGCCTCACCACAAAGCTGTGCGACGATTCCTCCAAGTATATCCAGTTGCAAAACGCAACGGTAGCGGAAGACACTGCCGTCAACGGAATGTATTGGCAATATGAGGATAAGGAGTCGGGCGTGACATGGTTCTATGCCGCGTATGCGGACTATTACAACGATTACAGCTTTACGGATGAAAAACTTTCCGGCGATCAGATCCCCGAAGGGGAAAATTGGTATCTGGCTGACGGATTGTGCCATAACAAGATCTGAAGAGCGGGAAAAAATAGTGTTAAGGACGTTAAATCATGAAAAAGAAAGTAATTTTAATGTCATTGCTTTCGGTCGTAATGTGCATGAGCCTGATCGTGGGCGCAACGTTTGCACTGTTTACGAGCGAATCGAAAGTAAACATTGCAGTCTCCAGCGGGAGCGTAAATGTGCAGGCATCCTTTAACGATGTCATAGAACTTTATTCCAAGGATGTGCCGCAGACGGGCACGTTTGCCAACGGCGGCACGGCAACGACGGACGGGCGCGAATTGATCCTGAAAGGCCTCACGCCCGGCGACAAAGCGAAGCTCATCATAGATGTGGAAAATTCCGGCTCGGTTGCGGCGCTGTACAGGGCAAAAGCGCAATGCGAGGGCGATACCACTCTTTACAGCGGCCTCAACATCGTCTTTGACGGAAACTGGGAAAAACTTCCTGTCGGTGAAAACGCGCAGATCGCGGTCAGCGTGGAACTGCCCGAATCTGCCGGCAACAAATACCAGGGACTGGAGACCCGTATCGCCTTTATAGTAGAAGCGGTACAGGGCAACGCAAACGTCGAAAACGAAACTTTTGTGCAGGCGACGGACGATGCCAAGGCAAACGGCGCGCTGTTGCAGGAAGCGGTGAAAAACGCAAAGGAAGGCCAAACCGTTTATTTCAGCTCGGGCGTTTACGATCTTTCCCGCACGGAAGATGTTGTGGAAGGGCAAACGGGCTGGTATCTGCCCATCACGCAGAACGGCGTTACTTTGGTCGGGATCGGCAATGCGGTGCTTACCAGTACGGAAGTTTCCATCAACGGAAGTCTGAACACACAGAACTTTATCACGATTTTTGGCGATGATGTCACGCTGGACGGCTTTGTGGTCAAGTGTAAAATGAACGCCAACAAGGCGATCCAGGTCAACGGTGCAAATTCCGTGCTGAAAAATCTCAGCCTGGAATGCAACGACATCCTTTCCTATGAAGATTATCTCGAACAGTTCGGGATCGAGGCGGGCAGCGCCACTGATTATTGGGAAGGCTATCACGAACTGTTTGCGGGTTCCATTCTCTATGTCGGGGACATCGGCAATGCCGTAATGGAAAACGTGTATGTGGAAAAAGCATGGATCAGTACTACTCCCGGTGAAGGGTTGTATTCTTCCGGTACGATTTCGGCGAAAAACGTTGTCATAGATTTTGTAGGCAGCTGGTATTCGGGTGAACCCGGATACAGTGCCGTCAGCCCCAACGCAAAAGACGTCTTTACCGAAGTTGACGGCTTTACGGTCAAGATCGACGATAGTTATACGGACATCCACGCGCTTGTGGACAGTATTCCCGAAGGCGGAACCATTGAACTCGCCGCGGGCGAATACAAGGTGGATAACGGCGAAACCAACGGCGCTTTGCAGCACAACCTGTTGATCGACCGCGATAACATTACCATCGAAGGCTTGCCCGGCGCAACCGTTACCGCAGACTTTATGTCAAAGAACGGGAACTGCCAGCAGACCATTCTCATCAAGGGCGACAACGTCACGCTGAGAGGCCTGACCGTGCACGAGATCAACGGCTATCCCAACAAGACGATCGAAATTATGGGCGGCGCCAATGCGCTCATCGAAGACTGCACCGTTTACAGCACAAGTTCTGCAATTTACGTCGGAGATCCCGGAGCGGTCGGTTACACCATCCGCAACAATAAGATCATGGGCGGCTGCATCTGCATCACCAACGGTGCAGGCGGCGCGGCAGGGGAAACGTCTGGCGTCATCACGGGCAATACCGTCAACGGCTCTGTCTATCTCAATGGGCTGGGACAGAGGGATAGTTCGTATGCGTGGATGCTTTACGATCTGACCAATCTTCCCGTCATTGAAGGCAACGATTTTGCCGCTCCTCAAAGCGAAAGCGGAATGCTGTTCTATCTGCGCTCTCTCTCTTTCAAAGAGTCGGGAACCACCGCTCAGCCCATTACGGGCATGGGCCCCATGACAATGGTTCCGCAGGCTTACGTCGATGAGTTTGCTGCAAACAATACCTTTGCAGGACTTGAAGGGTTCAGCTATATGCTTTATCCGGGAAACGATAACTTTGCTTATTTCGGTATCATCGAGGTGCAGGCGGGCGAGGATGCGGCGCAAAACGGTGCAGCCCTTGCCAATATGTTGGGCAAAGTGGAGGAAGGCTCGGTCGTTTACCTCGCGGAAGGTGAATACAGTTTTGCGGAAAGCGACTCGTTCGAGCTTTCCGTTCCCGGCGTTACGCTGGTCGGAAAAGAAGGAACCGTTCTGAAAAATATGATCGGCGTCAGCGCGGAAGGCGTTACGCTGGAAAACATCACCGTCAGCGTTTCCATGGACGGCAAATCGGAATATGTTGCCCCTGTGTATACAGCAGGACAGGACATCACTCTCAGCAACTGCACCATCATCCGCGAAACGGAAGCGGCGCAGCCTTACGGAATGCTCGTCAATGCGGGCGCAGGCACCATCTTCGCAAATAAATGCAAATTTGTGGCGCCTTTCGATCCCGCCGCGGCTTTCAATGCTTCTCCCAGCGTTTTCCATGCGGAAGGCGGACTGTATCTGGACAGTTGCACCGTTGCAACGGACGGATATGGCATCTTTGCCCAGCACGTGACCAAGGGCGAGATCAAAGATACCGTCTTTACGGGCATTGACGGACGTCCTACGCTGGGCTGTGTCAACAGCACGGTGTTGAAAGGTCTTGTGTTTGACGGCTGCACGTTTGTGATGGGTGAAAACAGCAATGTTCTTGCCGGGTCTTTCACGTTCAGGAACTGCACCTTCGATCTGACGCAGGCTCCCGAAGGCGGCGCCGGCAACGGCATCAATATCTATGCGCAGACGGGCAAAGTGGTCATCGAAGACAATACGTTCCTTCTTGCCGAGGGAAAAACGGGTATCAATTATACTTCGGCAATCTGGGCTTCGGGCGATCATGACGCAACGCAGGTCACCGTTACGGGCAACACGTTTGAAGGGACGGGCGCAACCGCCGTCAAAGTGTCCGCCCTTTGGACGGGATTTGACGAGGCGGCTTTTGAAACGAATAATACGCTGAACGGTAACGCAATGGTCGTTTTGCAGGCGTAAAAGGCTTGCTCGGTGCGCGGAAAAGTCGGGCGGTATTCTGCCTGCCGCAGAGGGCTGCGCCTTTTGCGGCAGGAAAGGACAGGAGTGCCAGGATCCCGCGGAGATCAAAAAACCGCGGGCAAGGCGGCAGGATTGTCCTGCCGTCGGTCCCGGCAGAAACGGGGCGCTTCGGGTTTGTTAAAAAACGTGGAAAAGCAATGCTTTCCCACGTTTTGTTTTGTCCGCTTTATTCTGTCTGTTGCGTTCATTTTTTTCGTCCCGAAAAATTGCGCAGGGTGGCGCCGAAAGAAGGGCAAATTTTGTTTTTTTGAGGAAAACGCGCAGAAAAGGGAGGGACGTATGTCCGTTTTTCGGTCAATACAGATCGGTTTTCAACAGAAAACAGCCCGACGCGGAATGCGTCGGGCTGTTGGCTTGCAAAGTTATTCGGATTTGCCGTCGTGTGTTTGGGAGGCATATTTTTCACGGAACATAGGCACAGCGGCTTCCAAAAGCCGCATCTGGGGCAGGAGATATTCCTCGTCCTCAAACAGCGCGTAATGCACGCTGGCGCGCACAAACGTGTAGATGAGCGGCTGGATCACCTGCCAGGGAATGCCTATCAGCGGTTCCAGCGATTTGGCGTATTCCGTATACCGCTTTGTCGCGCCCGCAAAGAATTCCGTGCCGTATTTGCGGAACTTGGGGGAGGTGTACACCTGGTACATAAAGCGGTATTTTTCGCCGTGTTCCTTTGCCGTCCAATAGGGGATCTCGCGCAGAAAACGGGGAACGTCTGCAAGGTCTTTCGGAGCTTTTTCCATAAATTCGTTTTCCACTTTTGCCATGCAGTAGGCGGTGGAATCTATGACGATCTCGTCTTTTGTATTGAAATAATGAAAAATATTGCCCGAACTCATCCCGCACGCTTTGGCAAGTTTCTCGGTGGAAGTACCTTCCAGCCCGTATTTGCAAAAGCAGTCAAAACATTTTTCAAGCAATTCTTCGCGTTTATGCGGGTTTTTTTTGCGCATGGTCTACCTCTTGTTTGCTTTCTGGATTTAGTATAAACGATAATTGCCGCATTGTCAAGGGCGGGCGGGGAATAGCAGCTCTTTCGTTGCCCGTTTTACAAAAACGTGACTATTTTCCCGTGTATTTTGTGCGGAATCCCTCATTGGTATCGGGGCGCAGGTCATTGGGGAAATAAGTGTCTGTCTTGATGTCGTTTACGATCTTTTGCAGGTCGTTCACCACAGGGTAGGGATTTTCAATGTCCCAAAGCACCTGCGCTTTCCCCTTGCCGGAAATGTAGATGTCGCCCACGTGCAGAAGTCTGTCGGAAAGCCCCACGCGCAGGTTCACGCCCGTGATGTCCGTGTAATAGATGTTGTTGATGTCCACGCCGATCGCGCCGCTCTTGATGATGATACGCTTGTCGGTGAAAACATACTCCATATTCTTATACGCAACGCCTGCCGAGAGAATCCCGGAGATCCAGATCCAGACGGGAAGGAGGTGAATTACAAAAAAGATGACCAAAAACACGATGAGAAAGGGCGGCATCTGTTCTCCTGCTCCCGTGGCGATGAGCATGGTAATAAATCCGCCGTCGAACAGCAGCCAAAGCAGTGCAAAGGGGAGCATATGGAATACCTTGCCGAGAATAAAAGCTTTGCGTTTGGGTTTAGCCCGCCAAAGAATGTTTTCGCCTTCTCCGACCAGCTGTTCTACGTCGTATTCTTTGGTTTCCCCGCTGAAATACTTTTCGTTGTATTTTCCCATAAAAAACCTCCTGCTGAGATGCTTTAATACTATCAGAAAAAACAGAGGCTGTCAACGGTGTTGCAGAAATAAATGGGGAATAAATACGTTTTATCATAAATATTGACAAATCTCTCTTTTTATGGTAGGATTGCCTTACGGGAGGGGATATGAGAAATCTGTTTCATTTTATCAGGCATATTCTGGGCGTCTGTGCGGCAAGCGGCCCCAAGCGGCTCGGGTATTCGTTTTTGCATATTATCAGTATTGCCGTGATGGCAGGCTTTTTTACGGGGCATGGTATTTGGTGACGAACATGGAAAGCATCACAGCAGGCGCGGGGTTTGGCGGCCTGGTCCTTTCGTGGGTGGGCATTGCGATCTGCGCGATCGCGGGGTTCCTGTTCTTTTTGCAGGGGCTGGTTGCGCAGGTCGTCACGCTGATCACGGGGCTGATCGGCCTGGGCAAGGAGGGGGAGCGCGCCGCCAATGCCGGCGCGGCGGCCGTCGCCCTGCTTTCCATTGCGGCGCTCGTTGCGGCGGGCATCCTGCTCTTTGCGTAAAAGAGGGAAGTTATAAACAAATGTTCCTGCTTTTGTTGATAAGTTTTCTTGACTTTTGCGCGTAAAAAGTCGATTTATGCACTTTTACCCCGATTTTGTGGATAAATGTGGACAAATTGTGGATAACTTTTTACATCTTTGTGGCGGCTATCCTTGCAAAAGGGAAAAAAGAGGCGTTTTTGTGTGGATAACTGCGAGTTATCCACACAAATCCACAAAGTTGTCAACAACGACGCAAAGCAAAGGGGCAAAAACGGTGCATTTTGTCTCGGTTTTCCACACAATTTTGCGCAAAACCCGGGATCCGCACGGCGGAGAAAAAGACGGAAACGCAGTATTTTGGCAAAAAAATGTGGATAACTCCTGTTTTTAGCCCTCAGACGGGGATAAAATAGGAAAAGTCAAAAAAAAGTTATCCACAATTGCACAGCGCAAAAAGCGGCGTGGGTTTGTGTCGAAAAGTCAAGTAATTTTATAGAATTTTTTTAGAATTTCAAAAAAAATTTTTAATCGGTTTCAAATGCCAAACGGAAAGACACGAAACTGATACAAAATAAAGGGGTATTCCGATAGGAATATCCCTTTAACCGTTTTTTTGCGTATGGAAAAACAACCGTCTTGCGGCGGTTTTTGAAAGTACACTTTCAAAACGTATCAGAGAGCGGCAACAGCACAGGCAAACGCTTCCGCAGAATTGCCAAAGCCGAAGATCTCGCGCGGGTATGCGTTCACCCATTCCGCAACTTCATGCACCCGCTTGTCACTTACTTTTGAAAAATCCGTCCCTTTCGGGAACTGCCGCCTTATATCGCGGTTAATTCGTTCGTTGCTTCCGCGCTCGCATGAAGTGTACGGGTGGCAATAATAGACTGCCGTTCGCGTACCGCCATAAACGGAGCGTTCCAATCCTATAAAGTCGGCAAACTCCGAACCGTTGTCAATCGTTATACTTTTGAACAGCGTGCGGAATTTCCTGCCGTATCGTCTTTCAAGTTTATCAAGGCACTGCACGACCGTTGCCGCCTTGCGATTTGGCATTTTCATGATGATTTCATAGCGTGTTAATCGTTCGGTCAACACCAAAAGCACATTTTTTGTGTATTGCTTGCCGACAACGCAATCCATTTCCCAATGCCCGAACTCACCGCGCAAAAGAACATTAGAAGGACGGCGTTCAATGCTTGTACCCTTCGGCGGGCGTTTGGCTACTGTCTTGCGGTAACGCTTTTTGCGTTGCCCGAAAGGTAAATGCTCCGAACTGATGCCCATAAACAGCCCCTGCGCTACATAGCGATACATTGTCGTTTTGCTTACAACCGTCCGAAAAAGGCGCTTGCGCTTGATCTCGCCGCACACAGCGGCCGGGGAAATCTTGTCAATGCAAACCCGCTTTTCCACATAACGCACAAAGTCATAATCGTTGCCAAGTTTCAACGGAGCGCCGTGTGCGGTCATGTTCAGACGGTATTTATCTTGCGCTATGTTCGGACTGTACCCCGTTGCGGGTTTATAATGGCGTTCGCCCCAATAATCCGTATAACTGTACCGCTTATATGTATATTCGCCGCGCTTTAATTCGTTGTAAACCGTTGCAAGACAAACACCCAACTGCGCGGCAATATCTTTCTTATGCACGCCCGCCTTTATAAGTGCTTCTAATTGCAATCGTTGTGTGTATGAAAAATTTTTCGTTCCTTTTCGTTTCATCTTCCGTTACCGTCCTTTTCCGTCTATTATACCGTAAAATTGCCGTCAATAACTATCCAAAATAACCCGATTTGACGGGAGAGAGCATTACGCGACACCGTGACTAAAACGAGCCGCCGCGCTGCGCGCGGCGGGTCACGGTGTCGCGCAATGCCGTCCGACAGAGCCGCTTTTGCCGTCCAACGGACGGCGGTTTTGCGCTAAATCGCTTGCAAAAACCGCCGTCGTACGTTGTTACGGAGCATTAAAAGCGATCATGCGGGGCGTTTTCTTATTTTCTCTGTACGCCAAAAAACGCCATATGCAAGCATAGGCGCAAAGCTACCGAATATTCCGTTTACAGACCTTACGCCGCTTGCGGCGGATTGCAAAGAAGGTCAATCATACTCATCTGTTTAGGCTTAAAGTGCATAATATCGTGTTCCCAATCCACGATATTATCGAACAAAAGACACGTTTCGCACCCGTAGTGCGAATATTCCGTTATAATATCCGTTGCCGTCAGTTTCTTGCAGATTGCCGTCATAATGCCGCGACTGTAAATTATCCGTTCGCCTTGCTTTTCCATATACTTCAAAACGTATTCCACCGTGCCGCCGTGATAAATTGCCGTATCGTCGATTTCCGCAAAATCGTTTACGCCGAACGCTTCCGCGAAAAATTCGTTTTCGTGGCGCGTTTTCATTCTGCCTTCTTGCGGGCTGTAACTTTTCTTTTCCTCGATCTTGCCGAGCATTTGCCCGTCGGGGATATAGGCGAGGGCGTGAAAGTGTATACGCCCTTTTTCGGGCGAATACTCGAACACACCCATATAACGCCACCCGCGCCGTGTATGCAGGTTAGAAAGACATTTGCGCAATTTTTTGCGGAATGTTTCTGGAGTATGTTTTGCCCCGTCGAAAGTAAACGTAAGAAAATAATTCCACCTGTTCAGATACGCTTTGCGGCGAAACCGTTTTTTGCGGGCATATAAATTATGCCGCTTGCGTTTGATATGATCGGAAATGTACTCGTCAAGCGTCGGATTGTTGGCGTATAATTTTTCCATTCCCGCCATAATAAAATTTGTCAACGCCTTTTCGCGCTTTGTATCTTTCAGCCCCTTATGGACAGCCGCCATATACAGACTATCAAAGCAGACGTCTATATCCTCACGGCTTCTGCCTTTGCCGACGTGCTTGCTTTGTTTGGGAAAAATCCGCGTTCCGACAAAATGCCCGCCGTCATGCGTAATTTTATACCACCCGTCGGCAGGCGTTTCTTCGTCGAAAAAGGGGAACGGACAGCCCGCCCAATCGTCTAACGGCGTAATTGTCGCAGTATTCATTTGCTAACACCTCCGAAATCGTTTGCTTGCAAGCCGTCAAGCCCCTTTCGCGGCATAAACCGCAATGCCGGCGTGATCGCGTTGCGGCCGCTGGCATTGCTTTTTATTCCACGGTGGGCATTGACAGCCCGCATTTGCCGTTATCCTTTCGCGCCGCCGAAAGCAACTCAAAAGGATAACCCCTTTCGAGTTGCTTTTCGTCGTTACGATTGTATAACGGCAAACCGCGCACTTACCCATACGGGTAAATTGCTTTTCTTACCTCTGCAATCTAAAAGGATAGCCCTGTCGCGGGCGGCTTGTCCTTTTGAAAGTGCACTTTCAATTTTTCGTCTTTTCTTTATACCCCTGCAAACAGCCTTTACAATAGGAAATACTTTCAATAATTGCACGTCTGTCCGCCTCGTTTTTCGTAGTTTTTAATTCGCCGTACAAATACGAAAGTTCTTTCTTTGTTTCAACATTATGTCGCCGTGAATGATTGATAGACGCACCGTTGACAAATCCGCGGGCATAACTTCTTTTGTTGTCATCGGACAAATTAAACCGTGATTTATAATATCTGATTTTCTCCGATAAATTAAACATATTTTCTTCACCTCTTTTTTTTTGAAAGTGTATTTTCAATTTTGATTATTTTTGCAAAAGATATTGACTTTTTCAAACTTTTGCATATAATAGTTATTAGAGCGTAGCCGACAAAGGCAAGCGCAAATAATGGTTGCCATTTGCAACACGCGGTTTGTTGAAATACAGACCGCATTTTTTTTTATTTATGGTACTTCCCGACATAATACTTATGTCGGGATTTTATTTTCTTATATCCGATACTTTTTATATCAGACACATTTACACCGTTAATATTACCGTCCAAATTGATTGCCGACCATTGCGAAAAATTTGCGTCACCTTTCGGAATAGGGTACAAATAACCGTGCTTGACTTTACTTACTTTACGCAAATCATAAACGCCGTGCTTATTCTCCAAAGAAGTTACTACATTGACGTTGCACTTATTTGCGCCCTGCATTTCACGGATATAAACATAATGCCCGCCTTTTAACGGCTTACCGTCCGCGCCTTTAAGCCCCAATGTCTTATTGTCGCAATATCCTATCTTGCCGACTAATTGCTTTTTTCTTCTGCTCATAAAATCAACCTCTTACTTTTTTAACCCGTTCAAAAGATCATTTACAAAATAACTGTTCTGCAAGCCCAATTCGGCAAAAGTTGCTTTCTCCGTTGCGTATTCGCGCAAATCATCGATACCCACGGGGGAACGCAACGCTTTTTCGGTAAAGAAATCGGAAAAGCAATCCGTCGAAAAACGCTTACTGTAAATCTTCTTGCTTGACAAATAATATTTGTTTTCGGAAATCTGTCCGTCCTGCGTTCCGCTCTCGATCTGAACGCGCAAAGCGCAATATCCGAAACGGTTATAAATGCCTGTATAATAGTGTTGTATTTTTGCGATTACCATTTTGAGCAGATACATAGACAAAGTGTTATCAGAGCGGATATAGCGGTATTGATAATACAATTCCGCGAACTTGCCGAATATCCAACCGTAAAGCAATTCCGCAAGCGAGAAAAAGGGCATTGCAAGGCGCGTTTCGCTACTCTCCCGTATATGGACTATCTCGCACAAATCGCGGGCATCTGCGCCCCAACTTTCGGGGCGTTGCTCATCCGTTATCACCCGCACAAAAGGAAAATTGTCAACCGTCTCGGAATGGCGCACCATTTTCAACCAACTATTGAACAAATCGTTTTTTCGGTTTGTCGTTTCGTCTTTCTTCTTCACGTCTTGATTTTCAACAGCGTTTCCGCGCTCTTTTCCGACTTCCGTTATTACGACAATACCGAACTCGAAGTTATCCGCATTACGATTGTTTTCAATTATCTTGCGCCCAAGCCGCAAACTATCAAAGTCCAAAATGTGAGCATGGCGGGAATAACTGTCTAAAAGACGGCTGTCACGCTTGAAAAATTCATTGTTCCACAAAGGAAAATTGCCGAGATCAGACAACAGCCCATCCACGCGAACGGAATAATTTGCTATAAGGAGCGACGATTGAATTATGTAGATAAAATACAACTGTGCGTATGTTTCCGCAACCTGCCATATATCGACCGTTTTCAACTTATCGTCATAAGTCAAGCCGTACCGCTCGTAATCGTAATTGAACAGCTTTTCGCGGCACGGGCTTTTCTGCCAACGAGCCGCTTTCTTTGCTATGAACTTTTGCACCGTCGCCAAATTGTAAACAGCGTGATACTCCATAGCCCGCCGCAATTCGTTTTCCAAGTTTATCCAAGGAAAGAACGGAAATTTGAGATCGTTTTCCAATATCTTTTCAAACGCTTTATCGCGGAACATGACTTCTTGCGACAATGCCATATCTGTAATTGCGGTCGTCTTTTTCTTGCCCATAGTGCCGCAAACCATATACACAATGGGGCGGGCGTTGATAAAACCCCGATTGCGCCGCTCGTAATGATTTAACCGAGCGTATGCGACAGATTTACGGAATTTATCAAACAGCACAAGGGCTATCACAGCCCAAGCCCATAAAGGAATAAATGTTGCGAGCACATACAGATCAAGAAAAAGTTTATACACTTGCCGATAGATATTGATAAAATCGAACGAAACGACAAAGTAGAAGTAAAACGCGAAGAACTCCAAAGCAATAGTAAACAAATTGAAGTTATACCCCCAAATGCAGAGCCATGCCACCCAATAGGGCTTGTGCTCCCGCACGAACCCCAAAAAGCCGACAAGCCAAATTTTCACGGGGCGATAGGTGTACCACGATATTTGCTTTGCGACTTTCAGCGGGCGGCTGTCTTTGTCATAATTGTTGTTCTGTCTTTTCAAATACCTTTTCAGCAAAACGATTGTTAAAACAATAACGGGCATTACAAGCAGAACAACAACACAGCCTTTGTATAACAGATTGCCAAGAAAAGAAAGGTACGACAAAAAAGTGTCGCCGTTCGCCCATAACCGCCAATATGCCGAAAAATCTGCTTTGAACTGCTCCCAATCTTCCGCAATCGGCAAAGAAGGGAATACGCCGTCCATGTTCGGCATATTATTGACCGTAGGAGTGATATTGTGCGGTACTTGCAAAAGCTCACAGAAATAAAAAGCAACCGATAAACCGAAATCCCGCCCGCCCTCGATCAATCTACCGAGAGCAGAGGGGAAAACAAAAACCGCGCACGCCGCAAAGCCGAGAGTGATCGCAATACAAATATAATGACGATAATCAAGCCGTCTCATAATAATACATCCAAAATACCTATCACAAAAATAAAAATCTGCATTCCTCCAAACCAGCAACAAAGACGCAAGCACAGTTTTTCTTCGGGAGAACGATCTTTCATATCTGATACCCCGTATAAATAAAATATCCGATAACCGCCGCAACTGCTACTCCAAACAATACCCACAAGAGCCGTTTAATTGTTTTCATGTTTTGCCCTCAACGGTTATTTCCGCTATTTCCGAAAGGTTTTCCGCAACATAACTTAAAACCGATGACAAAACATCATCCACATTTAGCCGCTTATGAGACAGGCGGGTATCATAAGGGCGACCAAGTTCCCACAAATCTAAAAAACGATTCCTTTTATAATACACAAAAACGCAAGACTTCCCGTCCTTAAATATAATCCGTATTTCCATTGCCGTTTCCGTCCTTTTTTGAAAGTGCACTTTCAATTTTTTCTTTTGCCGTCAAAATTGTTTGACATTTTTACCATGCTATGATACACTAATTGCAAGTAACGACGATTTCATTATGAAATCGGGCTTATGCTTAACAGCGTTGGCACGTCGTTACTTTTTTTTGTCCTTTTTTCCGTCCAAATACTTTTGTTTGGCTCTATCACCGTAAATTTTTGCTTGCGCATAATCTTTCGGCGTCAATGTTCCTTTGCGTTGTCCCATATATTCACTCTTTGGAGCAACCGTACCTTGCCGCCGCATATACGATTGTTTACCGTCATCAAAGGGACTTTTTTCCATTCGATAATTTTTTGAGCCTTTACCTTTTGTCGGTTTTGTGCTTAAACCGACAGAAACATGCTTGTCCTCGACATTATCCACAACGATATGTGGGTGTCCGCCTTTCTTGTCATGATGCGTTTTTATCGTGACAGGAACATATCCATTATTCTTTTTCGCTCCGCCATTGCGGGGCGATTTTTTCATGTTCTTTGGCATATTTACCTCGTAAAAATTATTTTAATGCCGAAAGGGGCTTTTCCGCCCCGATCGGCATTTTATCTTTCGGCTATTCCTTTTTATGGAACGCCTTACCTATCGCCCGAAACAAAGCCGCTATCAGCTTAAACGGGAGCATAATTACCCATACAACCGCTTTAACGATATAGGGCAAAATCGGCATAAGAATGACAAGCAGAACGATTAAACCGAGAACAAGCAAAACAATTTTCCACCAATCGGGATATTCGGGTTCAATAGACGGCGTATAGCCTGTGATATGGTCGATAGGCGACGAAACAACAGGTATCACGGTATATTCGCCGTCCTTATTGAACGTAAATTCCAAAATGTCAAAATCAAAAATCTGCGTTCCCTGTCGAATTTCGCCAACGCCCGTATGGTGTTCGCCGCCGTAATCGTTTTGGTCGATTTCAAACACCGTCAAATCTTCCGCCCAATAATCGGTAACGGCATAACGGAACAGAAAAACCTCGCAATCTTTTTTTACGGAATTATAATAATCTTTGAACGTAGCCACGTCATCGGGATTGATAAACAATTTATTCGCTAAATCAGATTGCGCCATAAGTTCGGGCGTTACCATTTCAATCGGCTTTATATCCCTGTAACTATCGTCCGTCGTGATACTGCCGAAACCGTAGTCCCAAAGTTTATCCCACCAACTATGTGTATCGTCATAAGACTTTATATCCCACATATCGTCGGGGTTGCTTATATCAAATTCCCGCAAGTTATAACCGCGCGTGCGCCCATCGTCAACAGTGTCCTCAAATAAATCGGCGCTGTAATCTTTATTCTTAAACTGCAAATGTCCTTTCTCGTAACTTTTATTGTACGTTTCAAAGTACGCTTGCAAAGTTTCGGGGAGCAAGACATAATCATTTACGTCAACGCCGTTCGTAGGAAACAACAAAGGCAAGAGCGTGTCTATATCTTCCGAAAACCAAGAATTTACGCCTGTGCCTAATTCAGCGTTCCAAGACCATTGATAAGTAGCAACTTGCCCGCCGCCTAAACCACCGCCAATAACGTCAAAATCGGAATTGTATAGCGTCCAGCCGCGCGTTCTGTCATAATCTTCGGAGATCTTAACGCCATTCCACTTCAAAAGTTCGTTATAAAGACGATTATCACTAATAACGACAGCAGGGCGAGTTTTATATTCCCACCATTCCGCTTTTATACGTTGTAGGGTATAACCGTACTTTTCCAATGTATCTTTGTCAACGGCAAAAAACACGGAGTTAATTTGATTTTGATGATGTGCGCCCGTTGCGGACGAATTACTGCGCCAATAAGTGCGTTTATCCACGCCGTCCGTTACACCCGCCAAATCAAGCGTAATCGTTTCCAAATTACGGACATCGCAAGTCAGATTGCTTTCAGCGTTTACATCTGCGCCGTAACCTTTTGCATAGCCTGTAAACAGATATGTACCGCCGACCTTATATTCCGTGGCATTGCTGTCGCCGCGCGTTACAAGCTCAACGCCAGCAATATCATAACGGCGTTCATTACTGTTCACACGTTCGGCAATCGTATTTCCGTCCTCGCCAACGTGGTCAATTACACGAAATTTATAAAACAACCTCGCATAACTTGCGCCCTCTGACATAGAACAGAATTTCAAATCAAAGTAATCGTACTTTGACGGCACAACCTCGCCATCTTTATTTGTCGTCCATTCGACCGCAATATGTACTCTGTTCGCCGCGCTGTCGGTATCAATATCCAATGCTTGCGGGTTATAAAAGTACAGATACAGACCATAATTACCGCGGGCATTCTCTTGAAACGAATAACAGTATTCGACGACATTCATGATTTCGGGGTGTTTTACAACGCCCGAACTGTCAAACGGATAATTCAAAAGATTGAACGGCTCGCCGTTTACCGTCGCGCCCGTCAAATCTTCCATTACGTTTGTTTTGTCGAATTCTAATTCGCGGTTGCTTTCCGCATAGGCAACAGGGGCGGTAAATTGCCCGCCCAAAAACATTGTTACACAAAGCACGGCAAGAACAACGAACACGATTACACGCCTAATACCGTCTTTTAATCTCGTTCGCATATCTCACTCCCTCAAAAGACTATCTGCGGCGGGTCAAGCGTTAGACCAGTGACTTTTGCATCGAACACGAACCATAAATCAACAAAACTTTCGTCCGCGACAACGGAAATCACAAAATACGCCTTATCGCTTTGCAATTCTTCGTCAAACAGAACCTCGCCGCCGAACTTTTCTTCAACTGCTCGTTCAACGGTAAAGCCGTCGGGAAACGACAGCGAAAAACCGTCCGCGCTCTTTTGCAAGCCGAATACTTCCGAATAATCGTTCAAATCTTCGTCCGTACCGCAAAACGACTGCGGCTTGCCGTCACAAATAAACGTAAAATTATTCGCGCTGTTCGATACGACCTTCACGTCGTAATTCACTTCGCCGCCCGTCAAAGACTTCACGGAAAATTCGTGCGTTTCGCCCGTTCGCAACGTAATATTGCCGCCGTCGCCATTCGCCAAATACACTTCGCCGTCATACTCAACATAATAAGTTACGCCTTGTGACCTCAAAGCAAAATATGCGATACCGCCCGCAATGCCGAGTACAAGCAACACGACAAGGATATAGGTTATAACTTTTCCGACTGCGCCCAATGCGCCGTTTGCTTTACTCATAATTCACCGCCTAAAACATCATAGCTGAATTATCAAAATTCACTTCCGATGCAGGTATTGACAAATCTACCTCACCAACAGGAAGATTTACAGGGACAACTAATTCCTGTGAATAATCATTCCCCAAAGAATCAGGAAAACTTTCAGATTTAAAAGCACATGTCGCCGTAACATATACTTCGAAAATATTTCCTTCCCATTTTTCTAATTGCTCATTAAAAAATGAATACCTCGAAGATCTAGCACCATAAATGAAATATAATTTAATAATATCACATGAAAACGTATAAGTATTGTTCATCATTCTCTGATCTTTAATCTGATTATTCGCATTCGGCACTACCGCTAAACTATCCCCCGAAGCAGTACGAACCGCTTTTGCAAAATCAAAAACATATCCGATTGAAATATATAAAAAGCATTCGTCCGGTTGAATTGTACCTTCTCCCCAAACAATATTACCGATGAAATCATATTTCTCTGTGCTACGACGCACATCAAGAGCCGTAACTACAATATCATTTTTTTTAATCGTTACGTCAATGTCTGTCGCCCTGGAAATATAATCCACCGTACAAGTTGCAAAAACTTCTTCATTGTCTTCCGCCGTAGCTTTAACAAGTATTTGTTCCCCGAATGCTTTCAGACAACTGACAGTAAAACTTTCTCCGCTTTGTACGCTTTGCGCACCAAGAGTTACATAATCCAAAGCATTTTTCCCTTTTGCCCACTCACTTTCCGAATTTTTAAACTCTAACGACAAAAGCACTGTTTTATTAGCAGCATTTGTCGGTGTCACAGTCGGTGTAAGCATATAAGCTGTTTCAGCCATAGGAGAGATACCATTTGCAATATAATCTTCGGGTGAAATTTTTGTAGACATAAGTTTTACACCGTTACAAGCACTTTCACCAATAATTGCACCGCCATCATCAGACGTGTAATTCTGTTCTGAATTTTCCAGCACGGAAAAATTCATACCACCCTTGCTATATAAAAAACCGAAAAACACCCATGAAAGGGCAAGCAACGTAGCAAGCACAAGACATAAAATCTTCCATATATTTTTTTCTTGTTCATTATTCTTTTCCATTTTCGTTATTCTCCTTTCCCTTTCGGGGAGAGAGCGGGTTTTCCCGCTCTCCGCTTCTCGATTAGAATATAATCGACGTGTCGCCGAGTTCGATACCCTCAACACGGATATTCAAACCGTCCGAAGTGACTTTGACTTCATAAACGTCCGTCTTATTGCCGTATTCGCCCGCCGTGGAAACTTCCACTTCAAAAAGCATTACGCCAGCCGACAGAGCCGACACAAGTTTATTGTACTGCGTGGGGTTTGCCGATACCGCGCCGCTCTCCGTTACAAAAACTTTGTCAAAGAAAGTTTTATCAAAAGAGGGCATACCGCTCGTAATCGTTTCGCCCGCCCAAGTGAACTCAACGCCGACCGCGCTTTCAACCGCCGATACGCCGTCCGCAAAAGAAATTTTCACGGTAGTGGTATATTCGTCCGCAATCGTATGTGCGGAAGTGGTGTAATCGAACTTCCACACTTCGGCGGGTTGACCGCTTGCGGAAAGATTGAACGATTTCGTCATACCGTTCGACAGAACGGTAGGGCCGAACGTCGCCTTGACTGCGGAAAGTTTTTCCGTATAATCAACGGTAGCGTTTGCTTTGACCGCCGTATTGTCGCGGCTCGTGACCGTAACGCGCACCTGTTCGCCAAAGGCTTGCAGACATTCGACATTCGCCGTCAATGCGCCGTCTGCCGTCGGGGTTACGGTCACATAGTCCGTAACGGTCTTACCCGTCGCCCATTCGCTTTCCGCATTGACAAACGCAATTGTCCAATCGACCGCCTTATTCGTGGCGTTTTCGGGCGTGATAGTCGCCGTCAACCGATATGCGGTATCTGCCATAGGGGAAATGCCGTACTCGTCATAGTTTTCGGGGGAAATCTTTACCGACATAAGTTTTATGCCGTTGCTTTCGCCCTCGGTAATGATTGCCCCGCCTTCCTGCGTCTGTTCTTCGTCGGGTTTGAATTTATCCCAATTCTTGAACCCGTCCGAAAGCACGCCGACCAACGCCGCCGTTCCCGCTATCACAAGCACAAGCAGAACCGCAAGAAAACCCGTCCAAAATTTATTTGAATTATTTCTGTACGCCATTGTTGCACCTCGTTACCTGTTTACCGTTACCGTCACTTGCCCCGCATAGCCGAGAACTTCCGTCAAATCGACTTTGCCGTCCTCGTCCGCGGTGGGGGTGATAACGATTTTCGCCGTTTCCGCATTTTCGGGAATTGCGCTTCCGTCAAAGTCTGCCGAAAGTGCTTCCGTTTTGGAGATGAACTCATCTTCCGAACCGTAGAAATAAATCGTGTACGTCACGTCCGCATCGTCCGCGATTTCAACTTTCAATCCGTCCGTCGTCACCGCATTGCGCGTCACAATGGACGTATCGCCGTCCGCTTTTGCGCCCTCGTCATCGAGTGTGCCGATTATGTACGCTTCCGCGCCGATCTCCGTTACCGTCGTCTGCCTGTCCAATTTCACGAACAACGTTACCGTAGTAGCGATAAGTCCGAGAAGAAGCAGAAACGTGATAACCCATTTCACCATATCCGACGCTTTGTGTTTGCTTAATGCCGATTTTGCCATTTCCGTTTACCTCTTTTTTCTTGATTTTGCTTTCAGACCGTGTTTGCGGTTGAAAATTTTTGCCTGTGTTTTGCGCTCATTCAGAACGCCCATGCGAAACGCCGCTTCGGTTTTCGTGAGCGGTGTTCCGTCTTGTTTCCTGCCATTCGACAATTCCCGTGCATAACGCTTTGAGCGTTCGGCGGGATTGAGCAAAACGACTTTTTTGCCGTTTTTCGTATTGATAATCGTTGCCAATTTTACACCTCGCATTTTTCAAGTTTAGCTTTGATCTCGTCGAAACTTTCACATACAAGAATACCCGACGACTCGCCGCCTTTGTCTGTGCCCATTTCAATAAACACGCTGCCGTCACCGTCGCAAACGATACCCGTTATTTTTTTAATGGGGCACAATACTTTCATGCCGCCGTCATAGTCCGTGACTTCGATAAAACCTTTCACTTTCTGTACCTCGCTTTTCGTTTTTACTCACCGTTCGCTTGCAGTCTGTAAAGCACCTTTCGCGGCATAAACCGCAAAGCCGGGTGATCGCACACGACACACTGGCATTGCTTTTTATTCCACGGTGTACTTGACAGACCACATTTTCCGCTATCCTTTCGCCCTGCCGAAAGCAACTCAAAAGGATAGACCCTTTCGGGTTGCTTTTCGTTCGGTGCATTGTATAGCAGAAAAACGCTCTCTGCCGCCTCGGTCATGCTTCTTTTTTTTTGCCTCTGCAATCTAAAAGGATAGACCGAAAGGGGCGGAATTTTTCCACCCCTTGAAAGTGCACTTTCAATCACGCCGCGGGCGTGGTTTTCTTATGCAAACAGATAAGCATAAATCTTAACAGTGCTTTGTCGCTGTCACGTTGCGGCTTTACACCGCATTCCCAAATCTCGCCGTCCTCGTCCGTAACCTGCGCCGTGTATGCCGTGTACTGCGTTTTGCTCCCGTCGGCGTTCGTCATCACCTCGTCGCGCATAATAAGCTCCGCTTTCGGCGCAACGTCGAAAAGAATGTCCAAAGGCTCATATCCGCCCATGTCCTTCGGCACGAAATCGACTTTCTTTTCCTGCCCACGGATAAGACCGCGCACAATATACGCATAGTAAGGTCGTCCGTCTTTCGTCGTCAGCTGTTTGCCGTCCTTGCCGTTGATAGGCTCACGCACCAACACAAGATTGCCGTTCATTGTTTCCGTTGCAACCGCCGTTCCGTTCTGTTCTTTTGCCATGATTTTAGTTTAATCTCCCTTGGCGATAGGTCGCCACCCGTTTATTTTTTTATTCCCTCGCGGGAATGGCGGAAACGGCAGGAATCGAACCCACACAGCGCATAGCGCTTACCGATTAGCAATCGGTTGTATTACCTTTATACTACGTTTCCATATTAAGCGGGGCGGAGGTTTCCCCGCTTGCGTTCGCCGTTCCGTTCACGGCGTTAGGGTTATGCTTTTAACTTTGTGCCCGTCGGATATATCTTAAATTTACTTAAATCTTTTTCTGTTACCGTCCTTTTCAGTTTTATTTTTCTGCCGTATAAGCCAAAAGCCGCTTGCCGTACGAAATACGTTATAATAAATATCTGTCGCAGAAGTGCAGCACATCTCACCCAATCGGTAGACCGTTGCGGAAACAGGAACAAGCCCTAATGTCTTGCACCGTTCCCGCACCGTTTCCAACGATTGAGCACGCAAGCGAACATTTTCAAAAAAGCCCGCCCGCGCCATTTCCTCAAACTCTTTCGCGTCAATGTCAAGTAGCATTTTTTAATCTTCCTCGTGCATAGGCGCGTCACAATCGGCGCAAATGATATTCACTTGTTTTGTCGCCCGTACCGACTGCCCGCAGATAGGACAAACATATTTGCGCGTGGACGACGTTTTCACCGTCTGACCTTTCACCACAGGCAACCGATAAATCACCGTTGCAGGATTTTCCGCGACAAACTCGTTTAGCATTGCTGCCGTTTCTTCCGTCAATTCTGTATGCGACCAACCAATTTGCGGGACACACTCAACTTTCAAGCCATGCGTTTCCGCAATTTTCTTGAAAAGTTTGTTGTGATACGTTCCAGAGCGGGAGCAATCTTGCATATTGTTCATGCTCGCAAACTGATGGCACATCTCGTGAATAAGCGTTGCCGCGATCTCATTGATAGGGCGGTTAAGCTGTTGTGCCGTCATGTTCAGTTCGTGTTCCTCACATTCCACAACTTCCTTACAGTCAACATATTTCGGCAAATTAGGATTTTCGCAACACTCCATAGCAACTTCGCAAGAGCCGCAATTTGCGGGCACAGAATCTTTCCATTTCCACACCTTGCCTACCGACCACCAACCGTTCGTTTTGTTCCGTTCATCGCGCTGTACCGTAATAACGGGCTTTTTCAGCTCACCGCTGAAAAGTTTTTCGTTTGTAAAGTCGTACAACTTGCCGAGATACGCGACCGTTTCAATGTACTTTTCCGTTCCGTTTTTCATTGTTTCGCTGTCCTCCGTAAAAAAAAATATACCGAACAGCTACTTCATTCACTGTTCGATATAATTATAAAACTTTACGGGCGTGGGTTTGTGTACAAAAAATGCGGCAAAAGAATTGTATTTTTTCCGCAGAGATGGTATAATAATAAAAAAGAAAATCTGCCGCACAAGGATGCGGCAAAAGGAGTATCGGATATGGCTAAGATCACGGCGGATACGCTGATCGTGGATTGCCTTAAATACAATCCCGATTCCGCGCAGATCCTCATGAGTTATGGGATGCACTGCCTCGGCTGCGCAATGGCGCACGGCGAGACCATCGGGGAAGCGGTCAACGTTCACGGCAACGACCTCGATGAACTTCTCGAAAAACTCAACGAAGGCATCGACCAGGATTGATCGGAACGGCGGAATTTTTCCGCCGTTTTTGATTTTTAAAGGGGGTAAAACCTATGCAGGATAATTTGCAGGAAGTCAGGCGCATCATCGCTTCGGCCCGCCGTATCGTCTTTTTCGGCGGCGCGGGCGTCAGTACGGAAAGCGGCGTACCCGATTTCCGTTCGCAGGACGGGTTGTACAGGCAAAAGTACGCGTACCCGCCCGAAACCATTCTTTCGCACAGTTTTTTTCTGGTACATACGGAGGAGTTTTTCAAGTTTTACCGCGAAAAGATGCTCTTTCCGGACGTTCTGCCCAACGCTGCGCATTACAAACTTGCGGAGTGGGAAACAGAGGGAAGACTGAGCGCCGTCGTTACCCAGAATATTGACGGACTGCACCAGAAAGCGGGCAGCCGCCGCGTGCTGGAATTGCATGGCAGCGTGTGGCGCAACCACTGTATGGACTGCGGCAAGAGCTATCCGCTGGAATTTATTCTCGGAGGCAGGGGCGTGCCGCGCTGTTCGTGCGGAGGGATCGTCAAGCCGGACGTGGTATTGTACGAGGAACCGCTGGACGAGAGCGTCCTTCTTGCGGCGGTGGAGGAGATCTCCAAGGCGGACACACTCATCATCGGCGGTACATCTCTCAACGTGTATCCCGCGGCGGGGCTCATCGACTATTTCCGCGGCAGCCGCATCGTCGTTGTCAACAAGGGGGCTACGGCGCGCGCGCTGGAAGGGGTTTGCGCAGTGGACGAAAAGATCGGTGAATTTTTCTCCAAACTCTGATTTTTTAAAAAAAGATTTGTTTTCGCCGTTTTTTTTGGCGCTTTTTTGGCGCAGAGCGTGATATAATGAAAGAAAAAGAACACAATAAATGCACATAACCGAAAAGGAGAGGGCAGCGCTATGCGCCGTCCTCTCCTTTTGTTATCCGGGTTTTAAAAATTATTCTGCGATGCTTTGTGCAGGCGGTAAAGAATTGCCGCGCTATCAACAAATTCCCCGAGTGGGGAACAACGGGCTGTATCTATAAAAAATAAAAAAGCGCCGAAAGGCGCTTTTTTCAGTTTTTTCTTCTCCCGCCGAGCAGTACAAACACGTACAGCAAAAAGCGAAGGAACATCAGCAGGGAGGTGAGCAGGGCGGCGAAATAGGTCATGGCGGCGGCGGAAAGTACTTTGGAAGCCGCCTTTTTTTCTTCTGCCGTGACAAGGACGCCCGTTTGTGCCAGCATGGCTTTGGCGCGGGAGGAAGCGTTGAGTTCTACGGGCAGGGTCACGAGGGTGAACAGTGTGGACAGCCCGTACAGACAGATCCCGATAAAGACAATGATGTTGCCCACTTCTGCAAGTGCGGACAGCCAGGTGAGCAGTACTCCCAGGATGACCAGCGGGAAGGCGAACATGGTCCCGATATTGGTGACGGGCACCAGCAAGGTGCGCAGTTTGTAAAAGAGGTATCCCTCTTCTCTCTGGACAACGTGACCGATCTCGTGCGCGCTGACCGCCACGGCGGCGACGGATGCGGAATCGTACGTGCTTTCCGAAAGAGTCACGCTCCTGCTGGCAGGGTTGAAGTTGTCCGTCAGCTTTCCTTTGCCGCGGCGGACCTGTACGTCATAGATGTTGTTGCGTTCCAGGAGCATACGCGCCGTGTCGCTGCCTGTCCAGTCGGTAGAGGTGTGCATGGCGTCGTATTTTGCAAACGTGGAGTGCACTTTGGCGCTTGCCCAGACGGAAATCAGCAGGCAGGGCAGCAGGATCAGCCCGGAAAGCAGATATACAAAATAAAAATCGGAAAACATGGCGTCCCTCCTTTTCCTGTATTATATAGTATGCGGAGGGAAAAGTCAAAAAATTTATGTTATTGATGCGTGAAATTCAATCTTCTGAGGGGAGGATGTTGGAGATTTTTCCGTCCTGCGTTTCCGTGCGGAAAAATTTTACGTCAAAGGCGTTTTCGGCGCGTGCGTAGATCAGTCCTGCCGCGTTCACCTTGCCGTGAACGCGGTAAAAGATCTCTTCCGGAACGCACACGCCGGAAAATTTCCCCAGATAGGCGAGCAGTTTTTCCGCCTGCTCCGCAAGCGCGGGGGCAAGGAAGGGCGCGGGATCTCCGCCCGCGGCAAGCTCCTCAAAGAATGCAAACGGCAAAAGCGTTTCCGGCAGGGCGGCGGGATCGAACCCTTCCCGCGCGGAAACCAGCCGCTCCGCGCATACCAGTTCGCCGCCTTGCAGTTCGTAGCGCTCGCGCACGGTGTGCCCCGCAATGTCGGGCAGGGAACGCACGAGCAGGAGAGACGCACCCTCTTCGCGGCTTTGGATGCGCTGCTGCAGGATGCGCCGCCCCGTTTCGTCGAACAGGCAGAAATATCCCGTCTTTTGGCAGTACGCGTGCAGAAACGTTTTGCCGCACGCATTTGTTTCGCCCAGCTCGTATTCCCCCTGCGGCAGGGGATACACTTCAAAACCTTCGGCGTTCTGCACGCAAAGGAACGGCCCGCCGCATTCAAATACGGTAGCCTGCAAATTGCCGCAGCGTACTTGTGTTTTTGCGTCAAAACCGCTGCGGCGCGGAGAAAACCGCGCCGCGTGCACGATGTTGTAACAGCCGCATCGGTACACGTCGCAGCAGGCGGGCGGGCGGCGGAAAAATTCCTCGCCCGTCACAAACGAGAGGGGCAGCAGATCCCCGTCCGCGGGCAGAAATTCCGTCAGGATCCTGTCCGCATCCGCAAACAGCTTGTTTCCGTTCAAAAAGCCCGCGGGCGCGCCTCCCGCCCGCAGTACGCAGGGCAGGGCGGCAGAAAAATAAATGCGCATTTCGCGCCTCCCGTACCGCCTTTCGGCGGTTTTTTTCTCATTGTATGTATAAAGAAATGAAAGTATGTCAATACAGGTACAAAAGGGAGGTCAAGCCATGCAAAAAATCAACGGTTATCCCAAAGAAGAGGCGGAACAGCTGGTCAGCTGGATCGCGGAAGGAAAAAACAAGGGCAAAACACTTACATCACTCTTTTCCGAATACGGAAAGGCACACGGCAGAGCGGGCGGAAGCGTGCGCAATTACTACTATCGCCTTTTGAAAACGCAGACAAACGAGGCGCGCACCCTGCTCAAAGACAAGGGACTGCACGCGGAAGAAGTTGTCCCGTTTACGGCGCAGGAGCGCGAAGAAATGCTGCGCGGGATCCTGCTGGAACGCAGCAAAGGGCTGTCCGTGCGGCGCGCCATTTCCAACGTCTGCCGTGGTGACGAACGAAAGATGCTGCGCTATCAGAACAAGTACAGGAATATGCTGCGCAAGCAACCGGAAGAGGTGCGCGCGGCGGCGCATCGCCTGGGCGTGAGTGTGGAAGAACCGCGCCGTCCCGCCCGTCTGCTCGAACGCAGGCTGCAGCAGGAGATCGACGCATTGTATTCGCGGCTCGCCATTTCCCTGCGTGAGGAAAACGAGCGCCTGCGCGAAGCGCTGCACAGACTGGAAGAGGAAAACGAGATCCTGCGCCGTGCGGCGTCGCCGCAGAAAGGCGCATAAACCGCGTTCTTACAGCACATACTTTTTTGCGGAGGGAGAATCCCTCGCGGAGGAAAAAAGTATGGAAAAATTTATCGCCGGACTGGCGGCGGGCGCCGTGCTGGGCGCACTTTGGGTGGCAAACAGCAACAGGACGCGCACGCTCGTACAGAAAGGGCAGGAAGAACTGAAAGAGCGCATGGACGCCTACATCGACGAAAAACTTTCGCAGATGGAAGAGGGCGGAGCAAAAAAGAAATAAAACTGCCCTTGCAGGCGCGCCGTAAGGCGCGCCTGCTTTTTTATGTCCGTTGTTTTCTTTGTAAAACGGGAGGCGTTCCGTGCGTTGTTTTTACATTTTTTTTACACGGAAAATACAAAATATTTGTGCAAAACGAGGCCGCGTATGTTATAATGAAAGGGTAAACAATTTTTCGGAGTAAAAAAATGCCTTCTACGTATGCTCATTATGTGTTCGGGAAAAGAATGCTGGATGTGTTTCCTCAGGAGATCGCCGCGCTTGCACGCGCACACAGACAGCTGTACGACATCGGGCTGCACGGGCCGGACATTCTCTTTTATTATCATCCGCTCGGCAGCAATCGTGTCAATTCCGTCGGGTTCGGCACGCACGGCCGCCCCGCCTCGGAATTTTTTGCGCCTGCCAAAAAGGCGGCGGAAGCGGGCGGCGATGCCGCTTTTGCCTATCTGGCGGGATTCCTGTGTCATTTTGCGCTGGATGTCACCTGTCACAGTTACATCGAAAACAAGATCGCCGTATCCGATGTCCGCCATACGGAGATCGAGAGCGAGTTCGACCGCTATCTGCTGGAAAAAGAGGGGAAAAACCCTCTCTCCGCAAAGCTGACGGGGCACATCTTCCCCACGGCGGAAAACGCGCGCGTCATCGCTCCTTTCTTTGCGGGGATCAGCGAAAAACAGGTGGAAAAATCGCTGCGTTCCATGCTCACGTGCAACGAATTCGTCCGTGCGCCGCACGCGTTCAAGCGCTTTCTGGTCAATACCGTTTTGCGCCTTTCGGGCAACTGGAAGGAGATGCACGGCATGATGATCGCAAAACAGCCCATCCCCGCCTGCCGCGACAGCAATCTGCGCCTGGAAAAACTTATGAAAAAGGCGGAAGGGGAATGCCTTTCCCTGCTTGCAGATTACCGCGCATACATGGAAGGAGCGCCTCTTTCCTCCGCGTTCGACAGGACGTTCGGCGCGGGCGAAGGGTGGCAGAACATTCCCGTCCTGAGCGAACGGGAGGAGAAAGAATATGCAGTTTAAAATGACGCCGACAGAGCGCAAATGGGTCTGGTACGACGTGGGCAATTCCGCGTTTACCCTGCTCGTTTCCACGCTCATGTCCATCTATTTCAACGAATTGGCGACCAATGCGGGCATTTCCTCGGACAATTACCTCGCGTATTGGGGATATGCCACCTCCGTGGCCACCGCCGTTGTGGCGGTGCTCGGGCCTACGCTCGGCACGCTGTCCGACCTGCGCGGTGTGCGCAAGATCATCTTTTCCGCCGCTCTGCTGGCGGGTGCCGTGGGGTGCGTCGTGCTGGGATTTTTACAGCACTGGCTGTGGTTCCTCGTTCTGTTCGTCATTGCAAAGAGCGGCTATTCGCTCAGCCTTGTGGTGTACGATTCCATGCTCTGCGACGTCACCACCGACGAGCGCATGGACGAAGTGTCCTCCCGCGGCTATGCGTGGGGATACATCGGCAGCTGTCTGCCCTTTGTGCTGTGTATCGGGGTGTATATCCTGTATGCGATGTTCGATCTGATTTCCATGCAGCTGTCCATGATCCTTGTGTTTGCGCTCACCGCAGTGTGGTGGCTGGCATGTTCGGTGCCGCTGCTGCGCAGTTACCGCCAGAGTCACTGCGTCGAACATGGCGGCCATCCCGTCCGCACGGGGCTGAAAAACCTCGGCGGCGTGTTCAAAGAGATCGGGAAAAACAGGCAGGTGCTCTTTTTCCTGCTGGCGTTTTTCTTTTTCATCGACGGCGTGTACACCATCATCGACATGGCCACCGCTTACGGAACATCGCTGGGGCTGAATACGGTCAGCCTGGTCATCGCGCTCCTCGTCACGCAGATCGTGGCGTTTCCTGCCGCCATTTTGCTGGGAATGCTCTCCCGCAAGGTCAAGCCGCAATACCTGATCATCGTCTGCATTGTGGCGTATTTTTTCATCACCGTATATGCGATTTTTTTGCGAAAGGAGTATCAGTTCTGGATCCTCGCCGTCGCGGTGGGGCTCTTTCAGGGGACCATTCAGGCGATGTCGCGCTCGTATTATGCCAAGATCATTCCCAAGCAGAAATCGGGCGAATATTTCGGCATTTACGATATTTTCGGCAAGGGCGCCGCGTTCATGGGTACGCTGTTGGTGTCGGGCGTTACGCAGATCTTCAACAACCAGAGCATCGGCGTGGGCGCGCTGTCCGTGATGTTCCTTATCGGGCTCGGGTTCTTCATTGCCGCCGTGCGGGAAGGGAACAGGGCGCAAAACCTCCTCGCAGAGCGGGAGAATGCGGCAGAAAAACTGACGGCGAAAAAGGTCGCCGAAGAATAAAAATAATTTTTGAAAGGGCGGAATATTTTCCGCCCTTTCGCATAGAATAAAGATACGCAAAAGAAAGCGCGGCGCAGGTCGGGGAAAACCGCGGCGGCGTGCGTGCAGGCGCGGCAGGGAGAACTTCTGCGCGGCAAACGAGGGGGAGCGCCCGCAGGGGCGCTTTTTTTCGTTTCGGCACGGCACAAAACGGAGATTTTACAATTTTATTGCAAATTCCGCAAGAATAAGATACAACTTTTTGGTATTCTTTCAGTGCGGACGGAAAAGTTCGCCCGCCGCACGGGCGGCGGCAACAATGCTCACACCCTCAACAACTTTTTCTTACGGTACCCGCCGCGCGGACTGCGCGGCGGGTATCGCGTTTTTGCAAGGGGAGGAAAGAGGGGACTAAAGAGCGGAAAAGGCGCAAGCGGGAAAGAACGCGGAAAGACGGACGGAGAAGAAGAAAGGCGCCCGGCGCATAATTTTTGAAAACGTGCGCATCTTTTTTGTACGGAATCGGCGCTGCCCCGAAGATTTCGGGATTTTGTGCGGGTGCGGATGAAATCGGCGTGATTTTTTTGAAAAAAGTGTAGACGGCGGCGCGGGAATATGCTATACTTATAGTCGTCGGCGGGAAAACCGCCGCGGGAGGTACCATGGAGAAACGCATCATCGCCTTTGACATCGGGGATAAGCGCATCGGCATAGCGGCGAGCGATCCGTTCAACACCTTTGCATTGCCGGGCACGACCTATTTCCGCACGAAGAGCGCGCAGACGGATGCGGAAAAACTTGCCGAGATCGTCCGCGAGAAGGATGCGGGGCTGATCGTCTGCGGTCTGCCTGTCAATTTTGACGGGACGGAATCGGTGCAGACAGAAAAGACAAAGCGGTTTGTGGAACTTTTAAAGACAAAGACGGATGTTCCCATCGTGTTCGAGGACGAGCGCTTTACCACCATGGAGGCGGAGCGGGTGCTCATCGAGGGCGGTGTGCGCCGCGAGAACAGGAAACAATCCATCGACAGCATTGCCGCTTCCTACATTCTGGAAGGGTATTTGAATAAAAAAAAGAAAGGAGAGCAAAAATGAGCGAAGAAAAGAAACTTCACGAAGAAGGTTGCGGTTGCGGCTGCGAGGATTGCGACGAAGAAGTCAACGTCGTGGAACTTGTAGACGATCAGGGAAAAGTGCATAAGTGCTATCACATCGGTACCATCGAATACAAGGGCGGCTGGTACGCGTTTTTCCAGACGGCGGAAGAGGATACGGAAGGGGAGGACGACGAAGTCACCATTCTCCAGATCGTGGGCGAAGAGGGTTCGGAAGAGCTTGTTCCCGTCGAGGACGACAAACTTCTGGACGAAGTGTTCGAGGAGTTCTGCCGCATCATGGAAGAGGACGACGATGCGGACGAGGCGGCGTCTTTGGACACCGATTACGAAGAGGGCTGCGGATGCGGCTGCAAGAACCACGATCATAAACACGAAAAACACTGAAAAAAAGTTCCCCGCCCGGGGAACTTTTTTTTGTTTCCGCCGCGGCAGGTTTTCCGGTATTTGCGGCAAAAAAGGCGAAAGACGCAAAAGTTTTTCCTTTATAAAGGGGGATAAGGGGCGCGCAGGTGCGGTTTTTTTTGTAAAACGCGCAAAAATCCCGCGAAAAATGTTTGAGCGGAAATTAAATTGCTTGCCAAAACGGGAAAGCTATGGTAAAATAGATAAGCTATAAAATTCACACCTTGTGCGTTCCGCATTCCGTTCCTGTCAAATTCTTTTTCGGGGCAGGCTGTGTGCGGGCAAACGGCGCGCGGGGGAGGAAGAAACGGAGGAATCAATTATGGCAGTCATCACAATGAAGCAGCTGCTCGAAGCTGGCGTACACTTCGGCCACCAGACGAGAAAATGGAACCCCAAGATGAAAAAGTACATCTTTGCGGCTCGTAACGACATCCACATCATCGACCTGCAGCTTACGGTCGGCCTGGTGGAAAAGGCATACTCCTTTATCGTCGACACCGTGAAGGCGGGCAAGAGCATCCTGTTTGTCGGCACCAAGAAGCAGGCGCAGGAAGCGGTGAAGGAAGAGGCAGTCCGTTGCGGACAGTTCTACATCAATTCCCGTTGGCTGGGCGGCACGCTGACCAACTTCAAGACCATTCGTTCCCGTATCGAGTACCTCAACAAGCTGGAACAGATGGAAGAGAACGGAGATTTTGACCTTCTGCCCAAGAAAGAAGTGCTCGATCTGAAAAAGGAAATGGCAAAACTGGAAGCCAACCTGGGCGGCATCAAGGACATGAAGGTGCTCCCCGGCGCCATGTTCGTCGTCGATCCTCATAACGAGGACATCGCGGTGCAGGAAGCGCGCAAGCTGCACATCCCCATCGTGGCGATCACGGATACCAACTGCGATCCCGACCTCATCGACTATGTCATTCCGGGCAACGACGACGCGATCCGTGCGGTCAAACTGCTTTCGGGCGTGATCGCAAACGCAGTCATCGAGGCAAACCAGGGCGAGGCGGTCAACGCGGAAATGCAGCAGGCTGCGGAAGAAGTCGCGGAAGAGTCCATCGAAGAAGTGGTGGATGCGGCGGAAGAAGCTGCGGCAGACGCAGAGTAATCAATACAAATATAACAGGAGAATACGGATATGGCAATCACAGCAAGTGACGTTAACGCACTGCGCCAGAAGACGGGCGTGGGCATGATGGATTGCAAAAAGGCGCTCACCGAAGCGAACGGCGACATGGACAAGGCGGTGGAGATCCTCCGCGAAAAGGGCATGGCTACCGCTGCAAAGAAGGCGAGCAGGATCGCCGCGGAAGGCATTGTGGACAGCTACATCCACATGGGCGGCAAGGTAGGCGTGCTTGTCGAAGTCAACTGCGAAACGGACTTCGTGGCGCGCGGCGACCAGTTTAAAGAACTCGTGCACGACATCGCCCTGCAGATCGCTGCGGCGAAGCCCCTGTACGTGACCAAGGAAGAAGTTCCCGCCGAAGTGCTGGAAGAGGAAAAGAAGATCCTCAAAGTGCAGGCGATGAACGAAGGCAAGCCCGAAGCGATCGCGGAAAAGATGGTGCAGGGCAGGATCAAAAAGTATTACGAAGATTTCTGCCTGCTCGAACAGCCGTTTGTGAAGGATTCTTCCAAGACCATCAATCAGCTGATCACGGAAGCCATCGCTGCCATCGGCGAAAAGATCACCGTCCGCCGCTTTGCGCGCTTTGAAATGGGCGAAGGCATCGAAAAGAAAAAGGACGACCTTGCAGAGGAAGTCGAAAAACAAGTTTCCAAGATGAAAGGTTAATGCAATCGAAGGCACACAAATTGATACTTGTGTGCCTTTCTTTTACAAAGGCGCGGCGGCGCCCTAAAAAAATTGCAGGGGGCTAACATGGAACAAAAACCCAAATATAAACGCATTGTCTTAAAACTTTCCGGCGAGGCGCTCGCAGGAGAAAAGGGCTTCGGCCTGGACGAAAAAATTATTGCGGGAGTCGTCGACCAGATCATCCGCATTCACGAAATGGGAGTGGAAGTGGGTATCGTCTTAGGCGGCGGCAATTTCTGGCGCGGCAGGCAGGGCACCAACATGGACCGCACCACGGCGGATCACATGGGAATGCTTGCCACCGTCATCAACTCCCTCGCCATGCAGGACGCTATCGAACAGCGCGGCGTCCCCGTGCGCGTGCAGACCGCACTCAACATGATCAGTGTCGCCGAACCTTTTATTTTGAGGAAGGCACTCCGCCACTTCGAGCAGGGCAGAGTCGTTATTTTCGCCTGCGGCACGGGCAACCCGTACTGCTCGACGGATACGGGCGCGGCACTGCGTGCCTGCGAGATCAATGCCGACATCCTGCTCCTCGCCAAAAACGTGGACGGCATTTACGACAGCGATCCCAAAACCAACCCCAACGCCAAAAAGATCGACAAGATCACGCACATGGAAGTCATCAACCGCGGCCTGAAAGCCATGGACACGACGGCGATCACCATGTGCATGGACAACGACATTCCCGTGCTCGCCTTTGCACTCTCCGAAAAGGACGCCATCGTGCGCGCCATCTGCGGAGAGAGGACGGGCACACTCATCGGAAACGAATAAAAATCAGGAGGAGACCATGGTCGACAACGAAAAAGTAGAAGAACTGTTGCTCACGCTCGAAGATAAGCTGGACAAAACCGTCAGCGTCCTGCGCGAGGCATTTGCCAACATCCGCGCCGGCAGGGCAAACCCGCACATCCTCGACAAGATCCAGGTGGATTATTACGGACAGATGACGCCTATCAATCAGGTGGGCAACATCTCCGTGCAGGATGCAAAGTGCCTGGTCATCAGCCCTTGGGATGCCTCCCTTCTGAAAGGCATCGAAAAGGCGATCCTTGCCTCCAACATCGGGCTGAACCCCACCAACGACGGCAAAGTCATCCGCCTTGTTTTCCCCGATCTTACAGAGGAGCGCCGCCGCGATCTTGCAAAACAGATCAAAGCGCTTTCGGAGGACGCCAAAGTCGCTATCCGCAACGTCCGCCGCGACGTTATGGACGCGCTCAAAAAGATGAAGACCGCCAAGGAAATTTCCGAGGATGAATGTGCGTCCATTGAAAAGGACGTTGAAAAATCCGTTACCAAGAGCATCGAATCCATCGACAAGCACACGTCAGAAAAAGAAAAAGAGATCATGTCTGTGTAAAGGTCGAACATGAAACAGGTAAAGCTGCCCAATCATATCGCGTTCATTATGGACGGCAACGGCCGCTGGGCTAAAAAGCGGTTCCGTCAGCGCGCGTACGGGCATAAAATGGGGGTGCAGAATATGTTCCGCATTGTCGGAGCGTGTTTTGAAATGGGCGTGCGTATCGTCACCGTGTACGCCCTGTCTGCCGAAAACCTTTCCCGCCCCAAGGCAGAGGTAGAGGAACTGTTCAATCTGTTCCGCACCTTTTTCGGCAAAAAGAGAGAGCAGATGCTGGAAATGCGCGTCAAGATCAACGTGATGGGCGATCTCAGCGTTCTGCCCGAGGACATTCAGCAAAGTATCCTGCAGGTGATGGAGGAAACTTCCGTTTTCCACGACAAGTTGTTCAACATCTGCATCAATTACGGCGCGCGGCAGGAAATCGTGCGCGCCGTCAATGCCGCCGTGTCTTACGGCAGGTTTGTGGACGAGGGCAGTTTTTCCACGCTGCTGTATTCGGGCGGGATCCCCGATCCCGACCTCATCATCCGCACGGGCGGAGAGCTTCGCCTCTCCAACTTCCTGCTGTATCAGGCGGCGTATTCCGAACTGTACTTTTCGGGTAAAATGTGGCCTGCTTTTTCCAGGCGCGACCTGAAAAGAGCGATCGAGAATTATTCCGCACGCGACCGCAGGTTCGGCAGAGTGAAGGAGGAATAGCCATGCTCAAACGCATTGTCACGGGCGCCGTGTACGTTGCAGTCATTGTCGCATTTTTTGCGCTGCGCGCCATAGATCCGCGCTTTTTCGGGATCCTCATCTATGCGTTTTCTCTGATCGGAACGTACGAAATGGTACACGCCCTCGCGCACGACCACGTCGGCGCGGACGGGCAGGTCATTCCGGCAATCATGCCCATGAGCCGCGCGCAGAAAGCCTGCGTCTATGGCTATGCTCTTTTGTTTGCACCCGTATTTTATCTGGCGGAATTCCTGCACGAGCGTGCAGGGCATCGCGGCATGATCACGCTCAGCTTCCTTTTCGGGTTGGTGTTGTTCTGTCTGCTGGTCGTCGATCATAAAAACAGCGATGTCAAGGGCATCGGTTCGGCAATGGTGTGCGGATTTTATCCCACCGCCATTCTCTCTACTATGCTCCTCATCAATTCCCTGCCGGACGCGTCCGCATTGGGTCTTTTGCTCATTTTTGTTATTTCCCCCGTCACCGATACGGCGGCATTTTTTGTGGGAAGCCTAATTCGCGGCAAAAAACTCTGTCCTAACATCAGCCCCAACAAGACCATCTCGGGCGCCGTGGGCGGCCTGGTGTTCGGCGGCGGCGCGGGCGTGCTGCTGTACTGGCTGTACACGCTTGCCACGGGATATGAATATGCGGGCGTTCTCGCCGGTTGGGCGGGCGCTCCCTGGCTGATCTTCGCTATCATCGGTTTTCTGTGCGCCTTTGTCACAGAGTTCGGTGATCTGGTCGAAAGCGTCATCAAGCGCAAAGCGGGCATCAAGGACATGGGAAAACTGCTTCCCGGCCACGGCGGTATTCTGGACAGGATTGACGGGACGCTGTTTGCCAGCCTGTTCGTCTATCTTGCTTTCCTGCTCCTCGTTATGTGACCAAAATATCCGGCAATTTGCAGGGCAGTGCTCTTTTGCACCGCCCTGTTTGTTTCTTATCATTATAAACTATGAAAGCGGCTTTTCCGAGCAAGTAAAAATCTTCTCCTCCCGCTTTTCGGGAGGGGAGGGCATTCCCTGCGGGCATGGTTTTGCGCAAGCGCGTCCGCCTTCCCGCTGTTTATGCAAACGCGCGCGGACATCTGTTTTCGGACATTTGCCGCGCTGTGCCGCCGCATAATTTTGCGGGGGTGCGCATACAATCGTAAAAGAGGAAGTATGAAAAATATCTCAGTCATCGGCAGCACGGGATCCATCGGACGGCAGGCGCTCGAAGTCATACGGCGCTATCCCGACCGTTTCCGCGCCGTTGCGCTCTGCGCCAACGAAAGCGCGGACCTGCTTGCCGTGCAGGCAAACGAGTTTGGTCCCGAGTTTGCCGTTCTCCGCTCTGCGGATAAAAAAATTTCTGTTGCGGGCGTTCGTTTTGCGTGCGGGGAAGAGGGCTTTGAAGAGGCGTGCGCTTATCCTTCGGCGGACATCGTTCTGGTTGCCGTCAGCGGCTTTGCGGGGCTGAAAGCGGCGCTTTGCGCCCTTGCCGCAGGCAAGGACGTGGCACTTGCCAACAAAGAGAGTCTCGTGGTGGGGGGGGATCTGGTGCTGTCCCTCGCCGCGCAAAAAGGGGCAAACGTTTTGCCCGTGGACAGCGAACATTCCGCGATCTGGCAGTGTCTGCACTTTGACAGACACGCGCCCTTTTCGCGCATTCTGCTCACCGCAAGCGGCGGCGCCCTGCGCGACGTCCCTATCGAAAAGCTGCCTTTTGTCACCGCAAAGGAGGCGCTGGCGCACCCCAACTGGAAAATGGGCGCCAAAATCACGATCGATTGCGCCACCATGCTCAACAAGGGCTTTGAGGTGATGGAGGCGATGCACCTGTACGGGGCAGATCTTTCGCGCATCAAAGTACTGGTGCATCGGGAAAGCATTGTGCATTCCATGGTGGAGTTTGCCGACGGCGCCGTGCTGGCGCAGATGGGTGTTCCGTCCATGGAATTGCCCATTCAGCTGGCGTTCACTTATCCCGAGCGGCTTTCCTGCGCATTGCCGCCCGTAGACTTTGCAAAGCTGGGCGCCCTTCACTTTGAAGAGGTGGACAAGGGGCGGTATCCCTGCTTTTCATTGGCGCTCGCCTGCGCGGAAAAAGGGGGTACGTATCCCTGTATTCTGAACGCGGCGGGGGAAATTGCGGTGCAGGCTTTTTTGCGCGGACAAATAAAATACACGCAAATTGCAGAAATTATAGAGAGTACGCTCTCGCAGCCTTTGCAGGGGGGCACGGACAGCTATGCCGCGCTTGCCGAAACGGATGCTCTCGCGCGGGCGCGCGCACAAACCATTGTAAAAGAGGTCATTGCATGACGTTACAACTTCTCGCCTTTTCGGACGTGATGTCTGCCATCGGTTCGGTGCTTCTGGCACTGCTCATCCTGCTCGCCATGATCACCGTTCACGAATTCGGACATTGGGCGGCGGGCAAGATATTGCATTTCAAGATCACGGAATTTGCCATCGGATTCGGGCCGGCGCTGTTCAAACATACCAAAAAGAACGGAGAGCTGTTTTCCGTGCGCGCTCTGCCGCTGGGCGGTTATTGTGCCTTTGCGGGAGAGGACGAGGATGCGGACGATCCGGACGCCTTCAACAATAAAAAGCCGTGGCGGCGCATCATCGTGCTGTTTGCCGGCGCGTTTATGAACTACGTTCTGGCGCTCCTGCTCATTCTCATTTCCTTTTTTTCGTACGGACAGCTCCTTTTGATGACGTATCGCACGGACAATGCGCAGTTCACGCAAAGCGGCATTCCCGTATCCGGGTATTCCTTTGCGGATGAGGACGTCATTCTCTCCTGCGAAGGGAAGGGGATCTATCTCACCTCCGACCTCATGGAGGCGCTGGAAGGCAAAAAGGAGGGCGACCTGGTACAATTTATCGTGTCCAGGAAAGGGGAGAGCGGCAGGTCGGAAGAGGAGATCTCCGTCATGCTACGTTCGGACGCGACTTTTAAAAATCTTACGGACACCGATCCTCTCTGGCAGGCGCTGGGCATAGCACAGCGCACCAACGAAGACGGAAACACCACCTGGATGGTCGCCTCGGCGGCGTACAAGGGGTTCGGATTTTTTACGACGGTGGGCAATGCCTTTTCCTATTCTTTCCGTATCGGCGGAACCATTTTCAAGGTGCTCGGCCAGCTGTTTACGGGGCATTTGGGGCTGGAAGCGTTCGGCGGACCCGTCACTACCATCAAGCTCACCTCTCAGATCGCCTCGCAAAGTTTCCAGCAGTTTTTGGAGATCGCGGCGTTTATCGGCGTCAACCTTGCCGTGTTCAATCTGCTGCCCATTCCCGCGCTGGACGGCTCGAAGATCGTGTTTACCCTTATCGAATGGGTGCGCGGCAAGCCCGTCAACCGCAAGGTGGAGGCAGCCATTCATCTGGCAGGGTTTGTCCTTCTCATCGGCTTTGCCGTTCTGGTCGATCTGCTGCAGTTTTTCTGAGACGTATATAAAAAAGACAGCCCGCCTGAATGAAGTGAACCCCAAAGTTTGGACAAAAAATTAAATTAAAATGTTTGGTAGTGAGTTCGGTACCCAACCGGGCTCATTCCTTTTAGTTTGAGAGAGAT
>CASFBD010000001.1:18199-67987 GCA_949292885.1 uncultured Bacillota bacterium | reverse complement strand
CAATGTTCCGTATGAAATCCACGGAAATGTTTTAAATAAAGGGCTGATCACAAATTTACCGCAGGATGCCTGCGTGGAAGTGAAATGTCTGGTCGACAGAAACGGCGTCACCCCTTGTTATGTCGGAGAACTGCCCGAACAGCTCGCCGCGCTCAACAGAACTAATATCAACGTGCAGAACATGACCGTAAAAGCCGCGAAAGCAAGGAAAAAAGAACTTGTTTACATGGCGGCGTATCTTGATCCGCATACGTCGGCGGAGCTGTCTTTGGACGATATAAAAAGTCTTTGCGACGATTTGTTTGAGGCACATAAGGACTGGCTGCCGAAATATCTGTAAAAAGCATAACAATAACGCGCCCCCGTTGTTATGGAGGCGCGTTATTTATACTCAGAAAAATGTCATATAAGAGGCTGAAGTGCAAGCTGTTTCGGGCTGCAATGAAGATTTTTTTTGATAAACCGATAAAAAGTTGCTTCCGAATTGAATCCCGCGCGGGTGGCCGCTTCGAGCACGGAAATTCTCTCGGTTTGGAGAAGCTTAATCGCGCGTTGTACTTTCAGAATTTTGATGTAGTCGTTAAAAGTCGTCTTGAAAGAGCGGAAAAAGATCTTTGAAAAATAATATTTGCTGTAACCGAATTTCGCCGCGACTGTCTCTATCGTCAGATCATGAAGAAAATTGTCTGCAATAAATTGAAGTATTTCCGATTGTAACAGTTGTTTGCAGTTGTTTTGTACCGAACAAAAGCCGATCTCTTTTGAAATCATTGCAAGAAGGGCCTGGCATATGTGATTTGTGATATTGTTTATCGTCGGCGTCCAATAGACGTACAGCAGATCGATAAAAGATTTGATTTTGGCAACAGTGTCTTTATCGGTAATAAAATTGTTTTTCAGGGAGAGAGATTGTTTTTCCGCAAGATATTCCGTCATGGCGGTATAGGGAATGATCAGATCTATGGAAAGCGTTTTTTCCGGTTCCAATGTTACGAGGGAATGGATGTCGTAAGAGTCGGATATCGCAACCTGGTCTTTTGACAGAATTTTTGTCACGTCGTTGATTTTGACCTGTACGTGTCCCTGCGTTACGTACAGGATCTCCATCTGCCGATGAAAATGGTCTGCAATGTTGTTTTGGTTGTTGGGCGCGGACAACATCGGAAGATCGTTTACGTCTCTCGCGTATTCAAACAGTTCCTCGGATATAGTTTTCATGATTTTATTATAAACACAAAGTTCTAAAATATCAAGTAAATTTTAAAAACTGACAGTAAAACACTCGGAATAGGCGCCATAAAAAGCGAATTTTGAAAGTAAAGTGTATTAAAATTAAGAAGAAAAGCAGTATATTTGTGAATTATAATGAATATGAGAACGAAAACTTGAGGGACTTTATGAAAAATTTCGGCTTGGAGAATTTGACTGACAAAGAATTGCTGGGGCAGCTTTTATGCCTGGAAATTTCCGGATGTAAAGACATGGATGAGATCATCAGCATCATCAAAGAAAACAAACCCGGTGCGATTTATGTAAACAATTTTGAGAGCAAGAAAATCAAAGAGATCACTGAAATTGCGAATTCCGTTACAAAGTATCCTGTGTTGGTCGTAGCGGACGTGGAACACGGCCCTGCCGGTGTATTCAAGGATTGCGATGTCGAATTGCCGAATCCGATGGCTTGGGGTGCGTGCGACGATGAATCGCTTGTGGAAAGAGCGGGTGAACTGACCGGAAAAATAGCGAGGAAGCTGGGCGTGCATCTTTCGCTGTCACCCGTTGTCGATGTAAATCTGAATAAAAACAATCCCCTTGTCAATATCAGATGTCCGTCCGACAGTGCGAAGGAAGTGTTAAAAATAGGCGGCGCTTTTGCGCGGGGAATGCAGAAAAACGGCTATCTGATGGCAACGGCGAAACATTTTCCCGGAGACGGGGTGGACGACAGGAACCAGCATTTCTGTACGACGGTAAACAGTCTTTCCAAGGAAGAATGGGACAAAACTTTCGGATTGGTCTATCAGGGCTTGATCGATGAAGGTGTTTCTGCAATTATGGCGGCTCACATTGCATTGCCCGCTTATGATGAGGACAATGTGGATCCGGTGTTCGGGCCTTTGCCGAGCGTTTTAAGTTATCCGCTGCTGACCGGGCTCCTGAAAGAAAAACTCGGGTTCCGCGGGTGCGTGATATCGGACGCGATGAGCATGGTCGGTTCGGCGTCGAGGGTAAAACTGAGAGAGCTTGCGCCGAAATTTATACAGGCGGGCGGAGATATTGTTCTTTTCCCCGAAAAAAACGATCTGAACAACCTTATGGCGGCTTTAAAGGATGGTACGCTGAAGAGAGAAAGGGTCATGGAAGCGGTCACCTCAGTGCTCGAACTGAAAGAGAAAGCCCGTTTGTTCGAAGATCAGAAAAAAATAGAAGACGAGATCGATCTGGAATCTTCTGTTTCCGAACTGAAAGAGATCTCGATGAAAATAGCGGAAAAAAGCGTTAAGATCGTGCGCGACGTCAACGGGATCCTTCCGTTGCATTTAAAAAAAGGCGACAAAGTACTCATCATCAATTTATATAAAGACGCCTTCAAATGCACCGACGACACGAATGTCCAGCTGCTCGATTTTATCAATGAATTAAAGGATAGAGGGATCGAGACAGACGTTTATCACAGAATAACGCACTATAAAATCGCAGAAATAAAAGATGATTATAAAGCGATCATAGTCAACAGTAAGATCAGCAGTACGGATTGGCGGGGCGGCGATCTGAGAATCGGTTGGGACGACGGCATCATGATTTTTTGGCGTGCCTACATACTGGAACATCCGAACCTCGTTTTTATTTCATTCGGAGATCCGTACAAACTGTATGAACTTCCGTTTTTAAAGACATATGTGAATGCGTTTTCAAACGCAACGACATCACAGCAGGCGGCGGTAAAGCTTTTGCTCGGAGAAATCGGGGAAAAAGCAAAAAATCCTGTATCTCTTAAAGGTTTTTTTGAAAGAGAGACCGATTGAAAATAAAAGAAGAAAGGAGAAAATGATGAAAAAAATATTGTCCGTATTGATCTCTGTACTATTGTTGGGAACTTTGTTCTCCGCTGTGGGATGTAACAAGGAAGAGGAAGAAGTGGATTCCACAAAAACGCAGTTGTACGTAGGGAACTGCGGCGGCGGTTTCGGTGAGGAATGGCTGAGCAATCTGATCGCAAGGTTTGAAGAAGAGTACAAAGATTATTCTTTCGAACCGGGCAAAGTCGGTATTCAGGTCTGGAAAGATACGGATAAGACCAAATATGCGGGCGATCAGCTTGAAACGACCATCACCAGCTCGGACCGAGACGTAATTTTTGCAAATTATATGTCGCTCTATTCGTTTGTCAACGAAGACAGCTCTGCGCTTCTCGATATTACTGACATCGTTACCCAACCTCTTGACGAAATGGGGGATACGGGGACGATCGAAGACAAAATTCAAAGCGACGAAAAAGATTATTTCAATTTTAACGGCAAATATTATGCGGTCCCGTATTTCAGCGGATTTACAGGGATCGTGTACGACGTCGATCTGTTTGATTCCAAGGGCTTGTATCTGAGAAAGGACGGGACGGCAGGCGCAAAATTGGACGATCCGGATATTTCTGCGGGGCCGGACGGAAAGGAAGGAACGTACGACGACGGACTTCCCGCAACGTATGAAGAATTTTTTGAAATGTGCGATTTCATGAAAAACACAAAAGGGATCACGCCCTTTATCTGGACGGGTCAGTATACGCAGGCGTATACGTCCTATCTTTATGAGGCACTTTTTGTGGACTATGAAGGAAAGGACAGGGCCTCTCTGCAGTACAATGCGGGGGAGATCGCCGGGAAGAATACGACAGACCTCATCACGGGATTTGAAAACGGGCAGCCGGTGATTCAGGAAAATGTGGAAATATCCCGTCAGAACTATAAAGAGCTTGCAAAACAGCCGGGCAGGTACTACGCGCTGAAGTTTTGGGAGCAGCTGATAGACGGTCAGTATTACGATAACTTATCGTTTGATGATTCGGAATCCAACCTGCTGGCGCAGGCAGATTTTTTGGAAAGCACGATGGATACCGATAAGATCGCTATGATCCTTGAAGGGACTTGGTGGGAAAACGAAGCGGAAGACGTGTTCAACGATATGGTAAGCATCAATGAAAAATATTCAAAATACAACCGCCGTTTCGGGTTTATGCCCATGCCGAAAGCGGATGAAAGCCGTCTGGGGAAAAACGTGCTGCGCGACGGCGTGGCAAACGTCGTGGTGATCCGCGGAAACATAGAAGAGAGCAAAATAGAGGCGGCGAAGACGTTTGTGCAGTTTGCCTGCACCGAGCAATCGCTCAAAGAAATCACAAAGACAACGGGGATCACTTGTGCGCTCGATTACGAGCTTACGGAAAAAGAACTTTCAGAGATGACTTATTTTTGCCGTTCGGTATGGAATTTGCAGCAGAACTCCGATATTGTGTACGCCAGATTCGAAACGGATGACGTAGAAACGTTTGTCAGGGGAAGCGGATACAATGCTTTTATCGAAAGGTATTCGCTCGTAGGAGAAGTAGAAGAAACAAACTTTGCAAACGCCATGTTGTACAGGGACGTTACGGCAGAGCAATATTTCAACGGGCTTTATGATTATATGGATTGAGCCGGGGATAAGACATGGCGAATAAAAAGATAAAAAAAAGAATCGTTTGGGGAGATATGATCTTTTATATCTGTACGCTCTCCCTTCCCGTACTGTTCTTTATATTCAACAATTTTGTCATCAATTTTAACTCGCTGATCATGGCATTTCAGAAAACGAATCTGGAAACGGGAAACCTGGAATTTGCAGGTTTCGGGAATTTCGCAGATGTGTTCAAAGAAGTATTCACGTCAAAGAATCTGACAAATGCGCTTTGGAGATCTGTGTGGGGATACTTGGTGACGTTGGTCGTGACGACGTTTATTCCGGTATTTTTCTGTTACTATGTCTGGAAGAAAATGGCTTTTTCGGATTTTTTCAAAGTGGTGCTCTTTTTGCCGACGATCATATCTTCCATTATAACGATGACGATCTACAGGTTTATTGCGAACAGGCTGTTGCCGGAATTATACCTGGATCTGTTTGGAGCAGAGATCTTGGGCCTGACGTCAAACCCGTCCACATCGTTTCAGGCAGTGTTGTTTTACAATTTATGGATGAGCATGGGCGGCGGCCTGCTGGTCACGCTCGGAGCCATGAATGCAGTGGACACGGAAGTGCTGGAATCGGGAAGGATCGACGGCACAAACACGATCACGGAGTTTTGGCACATTGTGCTGCCCAGTATATATCGGATCATATTTATCGGGTTTATAGCGGGTATCGTATCGATATTTACCGCGGACTACGGATTATACGGCTTTTACGGATCCGCTGCCGATCCCGAGACGTGGACAGTGGGGTATTATTTCACAAAGATGACGCTGGAAGCCACCGAAGTGGAATTGCCGTTTTACGCTGCGTGGGGTATTATCGTATCCGTAATCGTAATACCCGTCACGTTGTTTTTCAGAGATTTGATCTATAATCACGGACCGAGTGAGGACTAATGAAAACAGTACGGTTAAAAAAGAGAAAAATAAAAATCAGCCCGTTTGAAATCATTTGTTTTTTATGCCTTGCGATATATGCGCTGTCTCTGTTATACATGTATTTTTGGGGCGTGATCACGTCGCTGAAAACAAACTTCGATTTCAGACACAATCTTTTCGGCTTGCCGCAGGGAAACATCTGGGAATGGCAATGGAACAACTATGTCGTGGCGTTCAATGAAGTAAAAGTACAGGTCGGAGCCAGATATGTTTATCTGTTCGAAATGTTGTTCAATTCATTTTTGTATTCGTTTCTGGGCGCGTTCATCAGCGTGTTTTGCACGTGGATGGTCTCGTACGTCTGCGCAAAATTCAAATACAAATTTTCTTCTGTATTGTATAAGGCGGTGATCGTATTCATGATCGTACCCATCGTCGGATCGCTGCCCTCGTCGCTGAAAATTTACAGAGATATCCTGAATTTGTATGACAACTGGTTTTACGTGGCGATCTCCAGCATCGGCATCAACGGTGCAAACATGATGATCTTCTACGGATTCTTTCTGGGCGTAGGGGACGCGTATGCGGAAGCGGCAAAGATCGACGGCGCAAATAATTGGCAGATCATGCTGCGCATCATGTTCCCGATCACGGGACAGATGTTTCTGATCTTGTTCATCAACGCATTTATTCCCCGCTGGAACGACTACATGGCCTGCGTGATCTGGATCCCGAGCATCCCGACGCTTGCATACGGGATCTACAAATTCAAGGACGCGACAAACAACGTGGCAAACTGGCCGCCGTTGCAGATCACGGCCTGCGTATTGCTTATGATCCCTATGCTGGCGGCGTTTATTGCTTTGAAAGATAAGTTTATGGGAAATATTCGTATCGGCGGAATAAAAGGCTGATGTGAGTATAGCGATAGGAGTGAAAATGATCAGGTATAAAAAAATAACATTGGCGTTGGCCGTATTTTTGCTTGCGTGCATAGCGTTGTTCTTTGTTTTTTCGGCCGCGCAGGAAAAGGTGTTTTCTGCGGAGTTGAACGGAACGCCCGTGCAAAGTTCGTATGAAAAGGGCAGTGAGTTTGAGTTGGATAAAACCTCCATGACAATAGACGGTCAGGAAGTTTCTATCTCAAAAAAACGCATTTATTTTCCGGATAACAGGGTATATTCGGATGCCAAAGTTGCGTTGGATGTGGCGGGGAAATATGTGGTCGAGTATATCGCCGAGTACGGCGGAGAAACGTATGTGCTTACGGAAGAGTTTGATGTCTACGACGAACTTTACAGTCTGTCGTCGTTATCCGATACGGCGTCATACGGAGCAAATCCCTATGCGGAAGAGTACAGCGGTCTGAATGTGTCGCTGATGCAGGGTTCCGTATTTCAGTTCGATCCGATCATCGATTTCAACAACAAGACAAAAGACGATACGCTGATCAGCTTTGTGATCACGCCGTCCATAATCGGTGTGAACGATTTTACGCATTTTTATGTCAAGCTGACAGATATATATGACGAAAACAATTACGTGGTGATTTGCGTAAAGAGTTCGCCGGACGGCGGAATGAACACGCTGAAAACCTCATTTGTACTGGCAGGATTCAATTCGGATAAACTGACGCTGGCGGGCAATTATGTGGGGATCAAAGGCGGCGAAACGCATTACGGAGATATGACGGCCGGATACGGATTTGCCGCAAACTTCAGCTTTTCCGGATACTATTTTGAAAATGCGGATTACTCTCCCGATTCCAAATACCAGATGCGGTTGGCATTTGATTATCGGACAAAGGAACTCTATGCAGAAACAAGTTGTTTCGATGTCGGTTCGGGGAATTACCTGATCTCGCTGACGGAAGATTTTGATACGGCATGGACAGGATTTACAACGGGAGAAGCTAGGCTGAGTATCTTTGCGGACGGGTATTCAAATTCTTTTGCGAAGTTTAACATAGACAGCATATATGACTATGATCTTTCGTCGGCGGTAAACGACAACATAGACAAGACCTATGCCGACATAGATTTCGGGGAATATGACGAAAACGGCGTTCCGGACGCGCTCGTGGGGTATCGGTATGAGATCTTTGACGCAGCGGCTCAGAATCGGTACGGCGAAGAAAGGCTGTTTACGTCGGTGTATTACAATTATAATTCCGACAGCAGATATTTAGTGGAGAGTAAAGACGGTTATTTTGTTCCGGAACGGAGCGGAAACTATACGATCGAATATGCGGTGAAGGACAGGTTCGGCAATTACGGGATCAGGACGGTGGAAGTGCGCGCCGTCGATCAGGCGGAGCCGATCGTGCTGACCTTGACGGACGGGTACCCGTTGCAGGGCACGGTCGCGTCGCCGACAGAGCTTGCCGGATGCAAAGTCGAGTCCGGAGGTCTTGGCAACGTACACACGCAGGTCACGATCAGAAACGCTGCAGGCGAAGTAATAGAGGACGATGCGCAACAGCAATATACCTTTTACGAAAGCGGGAATTATACCGTGACCTATACGGCAAAAGATTATGTCGGCCGTGTTGCGGAAAAAAGTTATGTGCTCAGCGTCGGAAAAGCGAGCTCCCCGGTGTTTGAGGACGCGATCTGGCTCCCGCGGTACTTTATGAAAGGTCATAAGTATCAGCTTGCCGATTATTATGCGGGCGACTATTCCTCGGGCGTGCGGCAGGCGGTCAAGGCGACTGTCAGCGCAGAGGGCGGAACGCTTACGGGGAACACTTTGGTGCCGGAAGGCGAGGAAGTCCGTCTGACGTACACGGCAGTTTCGGCGAGCGGGGTTTCGGGTCAGGCGGTGAGGACGGTCCCCGTCATCAACGTGAGGAACGGGGAGGACATTGACATTCTGCGCTATTTCGTCACGGAAAATTTTTCGGGGGAAGTGTACGACAACAGGCTGGTGTTTACGATGACTGCAGAGAGCGGAAGTCTGTCGTTTATAAACAGCCTGATCGCAAGCGATTTCACGCTCCGTTTCTTTGCGGAAGAGGGGAAAGAGGAGATTCGCACAATAAAACTGACCCTGACGGACAGTCAAAATGATAGCCAGTCGGTGGTTTTGACGCTTACGGCAACGGAGGAAGGGACGGACGCAGTCGCGTCCGGAGGCGTGCTGAAAAAATTGTCGGGCGTGGACATCTCGTCCCCGACGAGGACAACGGAGATCAGGTATGACGGAGCGTTTCGGTTCGGAAACTCCACGGTAACGGCGCTTACCTATGAAAACGGAGAACCGTTTGACGGGTTCGGAAGCGGGAAAGTCTATCTCAGACTGGACGTTACAGGAGAAGCGGACAGGACGGCTCTGGCATTGTCTTATCTTTGCGGTCAGCCGCTGAACAATATGACGGAAGATCAGGTCGCGCCGAAGGTAGCGTTCAGCGGGGAGATCAGCGGGCGCTATGAAAAGAATACGGAAATCGTTATCCCCGCCATGCTTTGCACCGACGTATTGGATAGTGAAACGTATGTGACGCTGTCGGTTGAAGACGCGTCGGGATACGTTACGTCGGAGGACGGCGTTCTGCTGCAGGATGCGGACAGCAAGAGAGATTATCGGATCAAACTCGGGGAAAAGGGCAAATACATCATTACTTACACCTATCGTGACGGATCGGGCAACGGGGATGAATTTGCTTATATCATTTCGGTCAAAGACGATGTGGCTCCCCAATTGAGCGTCGATGATTCGTCGATCGAAGTGAAAACAGGCGCGGAAGTCACGATCGCGAAGGCAACGGCGACGGACGATGTTTCGACGGAAAGAAAAATCAAGATCGTTGTGTTTTTAAAGTCTTCCAACGGGATCTTTGTGCCGGTTGAAAACGGAGGGACAATGAAAGTCGAAGAAAAAGGCATATATGAACTTATCTATGTCGCGATCGACGAATCGGGAAACGTTGCCGAAAAAACGATCAAAGTAACGGTGTCGTGAGGAAAAAATGAAAAGTATAAAGAAAATATTTGTAATTGTTTTCTCGCTGATTCTGTTGACGGGTGCGGCAGGTTGTAAAGGCGAGGCAACGAAAAAAGAGCAGTACACGCTATATGAGAATGCGGCTTTTCGATACGAAGCCGTCCTCGCGGAAAACGCCGACGGCAACGAAGAATTTGCGGCAGCGGAACTGAAAACTTTTTTGTATGAGGCGACAGGCGAACAGATCGCGGTCATAGACGAAAGCGCGGCGCAGGCGGACGGCAAATATATTTATATCGGCAGGACGGCGGCTGCGGCAGAAAATGAGATCGAGCCGGATAAATCCGCTTTGTCCGAATCGGGCTACATACTCAGGACCGTGGGGGATGAGATCTATGCCGTCGGCGCGACCACGCGGGCAACGGTCTACGCCATATACGATCTGCTGAATCGGCTGGTAAATTATGAAGTTTACACCTATGACGAAATTTATGTGGACAAAACGGAAGAGATAAAGTTTTCCGAGATGAACGTCGCGTATAAGCCGTTTGTGGAGTGGCGCAACGCGCCGGGAGGGCGGTCTTTTTCCGATACGCTGACGGCAACCAGGTTAAAGCTGAACATGCAAAAAGATGTCTTCATCATGGACAACGGCGTCACGCATACGAGCTTTAATTTCGTAAATCCGAATACCTATGCCGAAAGTCATTCCGAGTGGTTCGACACGGAATCGGCAAAAGCAAATCAGCTATGTTACACGGCGCACGGGGATAAAGAGAGCCTTGCCCAGATGCAGCAAGTGATCCTGGAAAAAATGCAATCCAGCATTGAATACAACATTCAGGCCGGAACTTTGCCGAAATACATATCTTTCACCCATCAGGACAACAATGCGTGGTGTACGTGCGATACGTGCAAGGCGGCGAAGGCAAAGTACGGTACGAATTCGGCGGTGGTCGTGCAGTTTGTGAATGAACTTTCCACGAAGCTGAATCAGTGGTTGGCGGAAAAATACCCCGGGAATATCATCAATATCGTATTTTTTGCGTATTATCAGACGGAGCTTGCGCCCGTAAAGGAAGATAAAAACGGGAATTTTCTTCCCGTGGACGACAGTGTGGTCGTCAACAAATACAGTTCCGTGTGGTATGCGCCGATTTATGCGGATTACGGCAAGCCGCTCACGCATCAGGACAATCAGCTCTATTACGATACGTTGAGGCGTTGGAGCGCGATCTGTGACGATCTTCTGATCTGGACGTATCCGTCCAATTATAACGATTATTTCGTGTTTCACGATTCTTTCGGCGCCATGTTTGAAACGTATGCGCTTGCGGACGACTTCAATGTCAAGTACTTTTTTGATCAGGGGCGCTACAATATAACGGTGCAATCAAACTTTGAGGAATTCAAAACGTATCTTTGCTCAAAACTGCTGTGGAACATCAATTGCGATTATACGGAGCTGAGAGGAAATTTCTTCGACAATTATTACGGATCGGCGAGCGATGCGATGCAGAATATTTTCGAACAGACCAGGCTTTGGTACAATTACATGCAGACGCTCGGTTACAGATGCGCGTTCGGCGTCAACGACGCCGTGTCGACGAAATACTGGCCGCAGAGCACGATCGAAAATTTTATTTCCATGTTTGAATCCGCTTACGCGGCGATAGAGCCGCTTAAACAGTCGAACCCGACAAGGTATCAGGTCATTTACGACAGGATCTCCAGAGAGGAAGTGGCTTATACGCATTTGCTCCTGGAACTTTACGACAATAATTATTCCGACAAGCAGTTGGCCGAAATGCAAAACGCATGGAAAACAGAGGTTTTACGGCTGGGGTTCACGCATAAAAGCGAAGGGGTATCGATCGATAAAATTTGGGAAAACTGGTAAAACGCAGTAACATAATAAAAGGAGGATCATGATGAAAAGGAATCTGTTTGCTTTTTGTATATCTTTGGTAGCAGTTTTTTTCCTGGCGCTGGCGGGATGCGGCAAACAAGCGGAGCTTTCACTGAACAAGAATAGCATTATTCTCGGTCTGATGGAAGAATATCAGTTGGTGGCATCTTTTTCCGACGGGAGCGAGGGGGAAATCGTCTGGACGAGTTCGGACGAAAACATAGCGACGGTGGCAGACGGAAAGGTCACGGGGAATTATCCCGGGAGGGCTGTGATCAAAGCCGAGAGCGGAAAGTTATCTGCCGAATGCGAAGTAACGGTGAGGGCAGAAGGAGATCTGAACGTCCTCACAAATTTTGTGGGGAATGAGATCGATCTTGTCGCTGGCCGCGAGGGGGTAACGATCCTTCCGGAGATCAAGTACCAGGGCGTCGATATTACCGACAGCAAAATTACTTACGAAAGCCTGGATGAGTCCGTCGCGACGGTGTCGTCGGAAGGTTTGGTCGAAGCGGTCAAGAAAGGAACGACGACTGTCGTCGTCCATGCGGAATACAAGGGTATTCAAGGGGAAAGCAGGATCACGGTAAACGTGACGAACGATTTCCAGATGGAGCTGCCGTCTGCCGTCACGATCTACGCGAAGGACTTCATAAAGGACGGTTCTACACCGGATACGTATCAGATCGAGCCCGTTGTCACAATGAACGGAGAGGATTTTGACGGGGTAAAGTTTACCTATTCGGTTGGGGACGACAAAATTGTCACCGTCAGCGATACGGGGCTTTTGAAAGGGGTCAGGTATGGTGAGACGGAAGTGAGCGTAACGGCTGAATCGGACAGCGGGGAAAGCGTTTCTTCCAAAATCCGGCTGAAGGTGGACAGAGCGGAACTGAGCGTCGATACGGAACTTGAAATAGAGAGATATTCTCTTGTTTCCGGGGATATGAATCTGGCGTACGTTGATCTGAGCGGCGTAGCCGATCACTTTACGACGGACGACATTATCGGGGTCAGCAAAGAGGGAGATTCCGTCAGATATGAGATCCTGGATGAAATTTTTCATATAGAAAATCAACCTAAGGGGAAATACGTCTATCGGTTCGAAACGGAAGTCGCCTATTATAACGTGATCTGCAACTATGTCGAGCAGAACAGTCTGGTTTTGAAAGCATACGATCATTTCAATCCGTATAAAGAGCAGTATCCCACGCATTATCAGTATCAGACCATGGATAAGTTTAAAGTGGACGACGGATACGCCGAACTCGGCTGGCAGGATCGCCTTATTCCCGGCGGAGACGTCATCGTGATGGCGAACGGAAAGGTGGGCACGACCACAGACGGTTTGTCCGGGGATATGGCAATCAGTTTTGCGGCAGACGTAACGGATATCAACGTGCTTGATTACGATTATATTATGTTTGACGTGTTTGCCTATAACGATGTGATCGATGACGTCAATCTCGCATATTGCATAAACAATACGCCACAATGGGAATTCAGACCGGGGGATGATCTGGCAGATTGCAATTTCGGTTCCGTCGGCAACATCGGATACATGGTGGATGAAAACGGCCTGAAAACCGCATTTAAGACGGGAGAATGGCAGACAGTCGTGTTCGATATATCATCCTTTACGGAGGAAAATTTGGGAGATAGCGATTACGGCGTGGGTGGAAGATTTATCCGTATCATCATGAACAATGCGCCTACTTACACCAAAGTCGGGTTCATGAATCTCAGACTCATGACGAAAGAGATGTACGAATTGGAAAATTTCGATCTTGATTTCGGGTTTGAAGGGGATGTTTTGGCGCCCGGTTCCGAAATAACGCCTACGTTGAAAATAGGCGGCATGGTTTCGCAGGATCTCGAAATTTCTTGTGAGAATACCGATCTTGTCAAGGTCGAAGGCAATAAATTTGTGACTTTAAAGGAAGGCGAGACGGACATTACGGTGCGGATCAGGCTTGAAAACGGTGTTTTAAAGACGATCACCCGCCATATCAGGATATACAAAACGGATAACTATACCGCCTATTTCGGGTTCGAAGGAGATACAATCGAAAACGAAGCGGTGCCGGTGGTAACGCTGATGGGAGAAGTGACCGACGAAGTGACGCTGGAATCGTCCGATACGAGCGTGGTGCAGGTTCAGGACGGGAAGTTTATCGTAATAGGAAGCGGAGCGGTGACGCTGCGGCTGACTTTCAAGCTCAAAGACGGCACGATGAAAACGGTGGAAAAAGCGGTTACGGCGGTTTCCGATCCCTTAAAAATGCTTAAAGCGGGCGATGTGCTGATGCCGTACGGAGATGAATTCGGCAATTACAGGCAGTATATGTCGTATACGCGCGAAGAGGTCACGGAAGGATTTGAGAACCTTGGCAACTGGTCGGAACATCTGAAGGAAGGCTCGGATATATATGCGCTGACCTGGAATTCGGCAACAAAGTCAAACGGGGAAAGCGGGGAAACGCATATCAGCCTTGCGTCGGATGTATCGAGTGCAAACCCGATCTATTACGATTATATCAGCTTTGATATTTTCATGTATGACGCTCAAAACGATAATAAGATCGCGCTGGGGATCAACGATATCATTGTCTGGGATGTGATCACGACAGGAACGGATCTCTCCGAGGTGGACTTCGGCGAATACGGAAAGATCGGTACGCTTTACGATGAAAACGGAAACAAAACAACTTTCCAGGCGGGAAAATGGCTGACGGTCCGTTTTGACATTTCCCAGATCACAACGCTGACCGAAGGATATAATCGCATCGGAGGGTCTTTCATCAAAGTGATCATGGACGGAGCGGAATCCGGCGATGCGCTTGCTTTCAGAAATATACAGATCGGGAGAAACGTATAACGGTCAAAAATTTTCCGCAGCTGTAAATTCAAAAGCCTTAAAAAGGAACAGGAGGTTATGCCGCCGCAAATGCGGCGGCATAAAAATTATAGGAATATGGATAAAAAACTTGCCGTCATGGTGGATTTGTCGCGCAATTCGGTGATGACGACGGACGCGCTCAAAAGGTTTATTGCTATTTTAAAGCAGTTTCATTATAATGTGCTGATGCTGTATATCGAGGATACCTATGAAATTGTAGGTGAAGAATATTTCGGCTATATGCGCGGCAGATATACAAGACAAGAACTGAAAGAGATAGACGATTTCTGTTATGCGGAGGGGATAGAGGTGATCCCCTGCATACAAACGCTGGCACATCTCAACCAGATCGTCCGTTGGTACGAAGACAAAAATATGTTCGACGTCAACGACATCTTGCTGGTTGGGGAAGAAAAGACGTATACGTTGATCGAAAAAATGATCAAAACAATGCGCGCGTGTTTCCGTACAAACAGGATCCATATAGGCATGGATGAAGCGCACTTGCTGGGCAAGGGAAAATATTTTGACATTCACGGTTACAGAAAAACGGAAGACATATTTGCAGAACACTTGAAAAGAGTGGTTTCTGTGTGCAAAGAAAATATGTTCAAACCGATGATCTGGAGCGATATGCCTTTTTGTATGTCGAACAAGCAGCACTTTTATTATGCAGATACGAAAAATCTGAAAAAGGAAGCGATAGACCTGATCCCTGAAGACGTGGAGCTCGTGTATTGGGATTATTCTTCCGAAGAAAAGGCGCATTACGACAATATGATCAGCGGGCATCAAAAATTCCCGTGCGACTTCTGGACGGCGGGTGCCGCGTGGACGTTTGCGGGCATAGCGCCGCATAATTCATGGTCATTGCGCGCGGAAAAAGCATTTTTGGATTCCATGGAGAGCTACGGCGTGACAAAGCATATCATGACCGTGTGGCATGACGGCGGGGGGGAATGCCCCGAACTTTCCGTATTGCCTTCCTTATGTTTTGCGGGGGAGTATTTCTTCGGAAACAAGGAAATCGAAAAGATCAAAAAGAAGTTTGCAAAAGTAACAGGTATTCCGTTCGATGAATTTTTGTATCTCGATCTTCCCGATGTGATCGATGTGGAATTGAATGAGATGACAAATCAGAATCCTTCCAAATATCTTCTGTATAACGATTGTTTTCTCGGGCTTTATGATTCCACTGTCCCCGAAGGAACGGCGGAAAAATGTGAGGCCAACGCCAAAAAACTTGAAAAACATATCGACCATAAAGAATACGGATATTTGTTTGCCTGGGCGAAGGCGTTGTGCGATCTGACAGCGGTAAAATGCGATATCGGAATCAGGTTGAGAAAGGCATATAAAGAAAAAAACATACCTTCTTTGGAAGATTGTATTCAAAGAATGGAAAGGATCGTCGTATTGACGCAGAATTATTATGATAAGTTCAAAGACGTATGGTTCAGAAGTTATAAACCGTTCGGTTTTGAACTTCAGGATGCGCGGATCGGGGGAGTGATCCATCGTGTAAAACATTGCATCGAGAGGACAAAACAATATATTGAAGGGAAGATTCCCTGCATTGAAGAGCTTGACGCGACGCAGTACGATGTTTTCGGCGGAAAAGAAAAATTCGGGAAGAAAATAGGCGCGCAGTGGGATTATAAACGGATCATAACGACGGGAAATACTATTTTTTAGACAGCGATCGCAGTATAGAAAAGCAGGTTAGTTTATCATCGTGAAACAAAATAAAGAGCGAAGAAAATAAAAATTTCTTCGCTCTTTATTGGTGGTCGTAAACAGGGGACGTTCCCGCAATACGCAAGATGGATCCATATGCTGATTTTATTATTCGACCCTATAGTTTGCTGACAGGAATATTTTTGCGGAACAGAGTAAAACGGAGAAGAAAACGGGTTTTTGTTTTTAACAAAAGTTTTATATATGTGAAAGCATAGAGATTGATTTCTGTAAATTATTACCGCGCAAGCCGCGATAAACAGCTTTTATTTCGCAAATGCCGGTTTTTTGCGATCGTAAAACCCGGCAACGTAAAATTGACGTCACGTGCGCCGTTTGCCTCGCCGAAATTTCTGTCGCAGGCGCCTCTATCCGTCTGTGTTTACTGCGCAAAACCCAATTTTTTTCGGATTCTTCGGCTGTTTCCAGGATAAGGTTATATAATTACGGCGCATCTGTACCCCCTTCCTTTACGTTTTTCGCGGTTTGTATTTTTTGTATTTTGTCGTGAAGTGAGTTCCTATAAAGTATAAAGATATGTCTGAACGTTTTTTATTGAATGTAATGATCCTCAATTTCCTTCAAAAGCTGTTTCTATATTTTATGTTGACTTTGAAAATGAATTCAGAGTGCGCATTATGAATCAAAGATATGCCGGTTCAACTTACTTTTGATGACAGAGATGAAACGTACGTTGTGCCTTTGACCAATGAAGGTGGTGCTGAAAAAATGAAAGTAAGAAAATATGAATGGGATTTTTAGTCTCTAAGCGTTGCTAACAATTATACAGCTCTTGCTTAGGTGACAGTGTATCGCTGTAAAAGACAAAAACAGTGCGAACTAAAAAAGAATTCCTGTTGGAGGTTTAAAGACCTTGGGAACAAGGCAAATTTTATTGATTAATAGTTTCTTATAATACGGTTTGGTTGTTATGGGTCGGATTAGGTTATAATCGGGTCAGCGCAAACGCCCCGCCCGCCGCGCTTTCGTTTCCGTGTTTGTTTGGTTGTTTGTGTTGGGACGTGTGCTTGTCTGCGACGGGCGAAGCCCGTCGCACTTGTTCAAGACAAGCACACGTCCCATCGTCACACCTAAGACAAACCCGTACTTTTCCGTAAAAAACATATTAATAAAAGTAATGAATGTATAATGTTGAGACTAAATTTTTATTTTTTTTCTGAATTTTTATGTTGATGTAAATTTTTATACGCAGAAGGTGTCATGCCTGTAATGATTTGAAAATTCCTGTTAAAGCTTCTTATTGTGGAATAACCGCAGGAAGTAGCAATTTCGGCAAAGTTCATGTTTTTAGAAGGGTTCAAAATCATGGTTTGCGCTTTAGATATACGTGTCTCATTAATAAAAGAAGAAAAATTCATTTTAAAGGTCTTATTGAATAAGAAAGAAAGGTAATTATAATTTGTATGAAGCATAGAAGATATGTCTTTCAATGAAATATCATTCATCCAATTATTTTGTACATAGTCCAGTAAATTTGTCAGAAGGAGATTGTTTCCTGTATTTTTAGATTCGAATTTCGTATGGCGGATAAATTCCGATAAGATTTTATAGAAACAGGATTTTTTTGATAGCGGTTTCCGTTTGGGTTTTGAAGCTCTTGGTTTATTTTATTCGCAAACTTTTTAAAAGAGAAAACGGGAGATGTTGCAAAAACATTTTTATGTGTTTCGAAAAAGCTGTATATATAACTGGATGAAAATACACAGACATAGTCTTCCGAGTGATTCACTGTTTGATTTGAATGGATTTGATAACGGAACTATCTGAACCTGTTAAAAAATAAGTATCCCGAGGACTGTCGTCCTCGGGATTTGTTTCGTCTGTGTGGCGGTATTGAAAGTACCGCTTTTAATGGATTTTATGGTATTTATCAACCAGATGTTTTTTGTTTGAAAAACTGTCCCCTTGTCTTACTCGACAAAAATTATTTTTCAGGGAAATGTCATAATGTTTGGTATTTTAAAATTGATATTGACTTTAATGTCATATTATGTATATAATATATCAAAAACAGGAGGCGGAGACCGTGTTTGAGCCTGATTACCGAAACCTTGTGGATTGTGCGTATAATCGTAAACCAAGGAGAATTCCCCTTTATGAACATAATGTCAATGCCGGGATCATAGAAAGAATAACGGGACAAACGTTCGTGTCGTTCTTTTTTGAACAGAACTACAAGGAGTTTTTCAAGCCGTATTGCAAATTTTTTCTGGATTACGGTTACGATGCGGTGACTTATGAATCCTGCGTTACAGAATTTCTTCCGTACGGGGGAGCGCTTTCACAGCCGCGTACGGGATATATCGACTCCATGGAGAGATATTTGTCTTATCCGTTTGAGGAGGCGGTCCGCATTTATATTGAGCGTTCCGCACCGCGTTTTGATGCTCTTCGGGCCTGTATGCCGAAAGGGATGAAAGCCGTCGGGGGAGTGGGGAACGGCGTGTTTGAAATTGTACAGGATCTGTGCGGTTTTGAAAATCTGTGTATTTTAAAATATGAAGAGCCGGAAATATTTGAAGGCATTTTTCGCAAAGCGGGAGATATGCTTGTGCAGATCTGGACGTGGTTTTTGCGGGAATACGGCGATATATATTGCGTGGCGCGTTTTGGCGACGATCTGGGATATAAAACGGGTACGCTGCTTTCTCCGCAGGACATACGCGAATATATTTTGCCTCAATACAGGAGGGTGATTTCGTTGATACATGAGGCAGGGCTTCCGTTTCTGTTGCATTCCTGCGGAAATATATTTGAAGTAATGCCCGATATCATTGCGTGCGGGATCGACGCAAAGCATTCCAACGAAGACCAGATCGCGGATATGGAAGAATGGGTGAGGAAATACGGCGATAAGATAGGAAATTTCGGCGGGATCGATACCGATCATCTTGTAAGGATGGACAATATATTGCTGGAAAAAGAAGTGAGCCGCATTTATGCGCTTGCCGAAAAGAAAGCGGGCGGATTTGCCATCGGAAGCGGCAATTCCATACCCGATTATGTCGATTGTGAAAAATATCTTCTGATGATCGACACGGTGAGAAGATTGCGCGGTGATTTCGGAGGGAAAAAGATATGAACAGCAGAGAAAGACTTTTGACGGCATTGGACAACAAAAAGCCCGATTGCCTTCCGTGCCAGGTACATAACTTTATGGAATATTACCTGAAAACCTACCTTGGCGGTGCGGATTGTTTTGAAGCGTACGATAAATTGGGGCTGGATCAGGTGATCTATGTGGGGCCGGAATTGCGTTACAGCGCAGATACGTTGAGAAACTGGCGTTATTCGCGCAAGATAACGGCCAGGGACGAAGCGGAAGGCGTTACGTATTTTACCGATACGTTTGAAACGCCGAAGGGCGCGCTTACGGTCAAGGGGGCATACAATCGTTTTACCAGCTGGGAAACGGAGCCTCTTGTCAAGACCGATGCGGATTTTGAACTGTTCAGACAATACTTTCCGATCTGCAGCGGCGCGGATTGGAGCGCCGTCCGCGCCGCGCGGGACAGGATCGGGGATAAAGGGATCGTCCGCGGCGTAAATCATAACTACGGACAGCCCGGCACATGGCAATGCCTGACCATGCTGCTCGGAACGGAAACTGCTATTTTCAAAGCGATGGACGAGCCGGACTGGACGCATTATGCCCTGGATTGTATTGCAAAAATCAACGAAGAGCAGATCGCTCGTATGGGAAAATTTGAGTTTGACGTTGTGGAAAACGGAGGCGGTGCAGCGTCGAGCACGGTGATCAGTCCCGCAATGTATCAGGAATTTTGCCTGCCTTACGACAGGAGGATCCATGCGGCATTGCACGATGCGGGTGTAAAAAAGATCGTCTACCATCTTTGCGGCGGACTGATGCCCATGCTGCCGCTGGTTGTGCAGAACGGAGCGGACGGGCTGGAAACGATGACGCCGAGATCGATGGGCGGAGACTGCGATCTGAAAAAAGCCGCGCAGCAAGTGGGGGACTCTCTTTTCTTTATCGGAGGGTTTGACCAGAATCAGGGATTTGAAAGGGGAACCAAAGAGTATATCCGCAATTCTGTAAGAGAGTTGTTTTTATCCAAACCGAACGGCGGTTACATTTGCAGTCCGTCCGATCACTTTTTCTTTGGGGATCCGGAGAATATCCGGGAATTTGTGAGAGCTTGCAGGGAGTGTGTGTACGAATGAAAACGATCTATGTATTGTCCTCTACGCATTGGGACAGAGAATGGTATCAGACTTACGAAGAATACAGGGCGCGGTTGGTGCGCATGGTTGACGGATTGCTCGATGTATTGGAAGAAGATCCGGAGTTCAGGTGTTTTCATTTTGACGGGCAAACTGTGTTTTTGCAGGATTATCTCGAGATCCGCCCGGAAAACGAAACGCGGCTGAAACGGCTGATCGGGCAAAAACGTATTCTCATCGGCCCGTGGTACACAATGCCCGATGAATTTCTGGTAAGCGGAGAATCTCTTGTGCGCAACCTGAAAAAGGGCGCGCAGATCTGCCGCAGTTATGGGACAGAGCCGCAAAACTGCGGGTACGTATGCGATATTTTCGGACATAACAGCCAGTTGCCGCAGATCTTGCAGGGCTTCGGCATTTCTTCCGCCGCACTTTTCAGGGGCCGCAGCGGATACGAAAAAGATAATTTTGTATGGATCGGGGCAGACGGTTCGGAAGTGATCGTTCATAAACTGCATCCCGATTATGCGTATTCTTCCTTTTATTTTACGGCACGCTGGCCGTTTGCCGACAGAAATCTTTCCGACGGATCGTGCGATGCAGAGATCGTTGAGAAAATAAAAGGGTACCTTGCCAAGGAAGAGAAAAATTTTGTTACGGGCAATCATCTGATGATCGACGGCGTCGATCACATGGACGTATGCAAGGATACGCCGCGCCTTTTGAAACTGTTGGGAAAGGAGATCGGAGAGTACAGGTTTATTCAATCCGATCTGTCCGATTATACGCAGGCGGTCGCCGCGCACAAGGATAAAATGGAACGGGCAAGCGGCTGCCTTTATGAAGTGGGAAACGAGGGGATCAATAACTCCCTTTTAAAGAACGTCCTTTCTTCGGTCATTGCGCTCAAACAGAGCAACGACGAATGCGAAACGCAGCTTGCGCTCAATCTCGAACCGTTGTCATTTTTTGCGAAAACGCTCCGCATGGCGGGCGGCCGCATCGGATACGCACCGTACGGCGGGTATCTGGACAAGGCGTGGGATTATTTACTGCAAAATCATGCGCATGACAGTATCTGCGGCTGTTCGGTCACGGAAGTTCATCAGGACAATCTTTACCGCTTCAAACACGCAAAAGAACTTGCTCAGCTCGTAAAAAAAGATCTGTTTGCCTGTCTTTCGGAGACGATCGGGGCAGACGGAAGGGGAAAAGACGGCGCTATCGCGGTATTTAACAATACGCAGGTTCGGATGAAAGGCGCGAAAAAGTTCACCTTCGAGATCGAAGAAAACAAACACGAGTGGAACTTTATCTTTTACGACAAAAACAGGAATGTCGTTCCTCATTCGATCGTCGGACATCGTTCGCGCCATGTCTGTTCGCACGAGTACGGGCAGCTGATCACTTTCCCGCGCTTCGATGTCTTTGACGTTGTCATGAACGTCGACATACCGGAATACGGGTATCAGACATTTTCTTATGATTGCCCGAAATGCGTCCGCGAGGGGAAGCACGAGTGGGCATACGACGAATATCGCTGTCCCAACCGTTATATCGGTTCTATGCGCACGGGCGTGCGGACGGTAGACAACGGCGAGCTGGTCGTAAAGATCAACGATAACGGGACGCTTGACGTTACCGTCAAATCGACGGGATATCGGTATTGCGGGCTGCTCGGCCTGGAAGACTGCGGCGACATAGGCGACGGATGGAATTACGTAAAGCCGCCCTTTGACGAAGAGGTGATCTCCGGCGGTGCGGGCATCCGCATCCTTTCGGATACGCCCGATTATTTTGAGGCGGAAACGGAAATTGCGCTGCATATTCCGGAGGGCGTGACGATCGGCGGAGAGGAGGGGCTTTCCGTACGGCATCGTAGCAAAAAGCGCTCGGTTCTGCTTTTGCGGCAAAAGATCGGCATTTTACGGGGAGAAAAGAAAATTTCCGTTCGGACGGAAGCGGAAAACGGCCAGACCTGCCACAGACTGCGCGTTGTGTTCCCCACACATCTGAAAACAGATACATTCAGGACGTCCATTCCCTTTGACGTGTACGAATGGCCCGTTGCCAAGAAAGATGCTTCTCATACCAAGGAGACGGACACCTATGTCAATCCCAACCAGGGCATGGTCAGCCTGTCCGACGGAAAAAATTCTTTTACGGTTTATAACAAAGGGCTGTATGAAGTATCCGTTTCCGACCGTGAGGATCGGGCGGTCTTCCTCACGCTCTTCCGGTCTTTCCCGCACGAAACGTCTAAGGTCCTTTTCGGCGGAGAGATCGGCAAGGAAGAAAACAAGACGGTTTGCGCCGAGTTCTGCATGGATTTTGAGCCCGCGGACAACAATCGGCTGATGCAGAACGCCAATGCTTTCAAAGTGGGCTTGCAGACTTTTTCCGTACGGACGGGAAAGGCAGAATTGCCTGCGGAGGCAAGCTATCTTCGCATCGAAGGCGGTGCCGTGCTCAGTTCTCTGCGGATGTCGGAACGCAAAGACGGGGAAACGCTTGCCGAACTTCGTATTTATGATACGGGCGGCGGCAGTGAGGGCAGGATCGCTTTTGCCGCGCCGCTTGCGGGCGTCGAGGAGAGAGATTTGGCGCTTTGCGTTAAGAAAGGAACGATCCCTGTCGAACAGAACTCTTTCCGATACAGCCTTGCTCCGAAAAAAATAAAAACATTTGTCCTCAGATTCAAGGATTAAGGGGGAACGTTATGAAACGTATGACAGAAAAGGAGCGCTTTATCAGAACTCTGAAAAGGGAAAAGGTGGAAGGGCTTGTCCCGACGTTTGAACTGGTCTTTTATCTGACGATGGAAGCGTTCGGGAAAGTGCATCCCACGCATCGCGTCTTTTATCAGTGGAATCAGATGAGCCTGCAGGAAAAAAATGCGCAGATCGCCGATCAGGCGGAAGTGTATGTGCAGACGGCAAAGCGATATGGGCACAGTGCCATTTTTGTGCATCCCACGGTGTATGAATTTGAATGGATCGAGGCATTGCTGAGCAAGATCAGGGAAATTTCCGGCGACGAGTATTATCTGTGTATGCACGGAGATCCTACATACGCCATCCCCGACGGGAACAACATGACGGATTTTTCCGTGCGGTTGTACGAGGAGCCGGAAAAGATTTTGGAAGAACAGCGAAAAACCATGCACGAAATGACTGCTTTTGCCGAAAAAATAAACCGTTCGGGAAAACTGTTGGACGGCTTTACGCTGTGTTCCGATTATTGTTTCAACGTCAATCCTTTTTACAGCCCGGAAATTTTTTCCGACCTCATCGCGCCCGTCCTTTCGGAACAGATTTCCGCCTACCGTTCCCTCGGTTTTTATACCATCAAGCATACGGACGGAAATATCATGCCCATTCTCGATCAGATCGTGCAGTGCCGCCCGGATGCCATTCATTCCATCGACCCGCAGGCGGGCGTCAGCCTGGCGGAAGTCAGCGCCAGGTACGGAGACAGGGTCGCGCTCTGCGGCAACGTCAATTGCGGGCTGTTGCAGACCGGCACGGAGGAAGAAGTAAAAGCGGACGTTCTGCGCTCTCTCAAAGAGGGAATGGCGCGCGGAGCGGGATATATTTTCTGTACATCCAATTGCGTCTATACAGGCATGGATCTGAAGAGATATGAACTGATGAACGGATTATGGAAACAATACGGCATTTATAAATAAGGAGGTGTCGTATGAAAGCGAATATGCCCGCATACATGGAAATATACAACGACCTGTATCTGAAAATCATCGGTGGAGAATACAAGGACGGAGAACAGATCCAGACCGAACCGGAACTCTGTAAAAAGTATTACGTCAGCCGCATTACGATCCAGAAGGCGCTTTCCATGCTGGTGGAAAAGGGACTGATCACGCGCATTTCGGGCAAGGGAAGTTTTGTGAATACCGTGCCGAAAGTAGAACAGATGGAAAAAAAGGAGTTTATCGCGTTTGTTCTGTCCGATTTTTCCGCATCGTACGGCATGGGGATGCTCAAAAGCGTGGAAAAGTCGCTGGCAAAGTACGGTTATCATATGATTTTCAGAAATTCGGACAACAATAAGGAGATCGAAAGCGAGATCTTGTCCGAACTTTCGTCTATTCCGTTTGTCAAAGGTATCATCATTCAGCCTGTTTTCAACGAATATTTCAATACGGAGCTCATCAAGATCTCCCTTCGGAAATATCCGCTGGTTCTGATCGACCGCAATCTGGAGGGGCTGACCATACCGTTTGTCGGTACGGACAATCGTGCGATCGTGGAAAAGACGATTGATTATCTTCTGGAACGCGGGCACGAAAATATTGCGTTCGTTTCTCCCGACGCAAAAAACAATTCCTCTTTGAAGGAGCGTTTTAAAGCGTTTTGCGATGCCTGCAACCAGCACGGCGTCATGGTCAGGCAGGAAAACCGCCTTTTTCTGGACGGAACGGACAGAGAGGAAAATATTGCCCGCATCGCCGAATATCTTCGGGAAAATCCGCAGATCACCTGTCTGTTTACGGCGCAATACGATATTTCCCGCGAAGTGGGCGAGGCGATCGCTTCGATGGGAAAGAGCATACCGTCTGATTATTCGGTCGTGACTTTCGACAACATAGCGGAAGCGGAGAGTGCAAAGACTGTCGATTACATCCGCCAGAACGAAACGGAAATCGGGGCAAGGGCGGTCGAGGTGCTTATACGCAGGTTTGCGGAAGAGAACCTCAACGAAAAAATTTATATCAGCGCCGATCTCGTCGTCAACGGTTCGGTAAAAGCCATTGCAAAGCAGAGCGGCTGAGCCAAAAACAGGATAGCTCGCCTTTTTTCAAAGGCGGGTTTCTGTTTTGTTCGGAGAAGGAAATTTTTTAAAAGTCATATTGTTATAGATATTTTATAACATATTGACAAATCGGGGATGTTCCTATAAGATGATTGTATCATGAAGTACGCAAAACTATATGAATTTATAGAAAAGGTGTGTAAGAAGCTACGTTTTGACGAACAGCTGGAAGATATGTTCAGAAAGTGTTTTTTGAACACTTTGGAAACGACCGTTCAGAAAACTCCGGACGGGGGAGTGTTTGTCATTACGGGCGACATTGCTGCAATGTGGCTGCGCGATTCCAGCGTTCAGGTCAGTCATTATGTAAGGCTGGCAGGGCAGGATGAGGATGTGCGGAACCTGATTGCGGGGCTTCTCCGCAGGCAGTTCGGTTATATCTGCATCGATCCGTACGCCAATGCTTTTTTGCCGGAGCCGAGCGGACGCGGCTGGAAGGACAAAACGCAGACGAGCGAATGGATCTGGGAGCGCAAGTTTGAAATAGACAGCCTTGTGTACCCTTTCTGGCTGTGCGAAAAGTATTATCGCGCCACGGGGGATGCGTCGGTACTCGGTGCGGAATTTCTTGCCGCGCTTGAAAAAACACTTTCCGTGTTTGAAAACGAACAGCATCATGCGGAGTGTTCGCCCTATACTTTCGAGCGCCCCGGCAATCCTGCCGATTCTCTGGAAAACGGCGGAAAAGGAGGTGCCTGCGCCTATACGGGCATGGTATTCAGCGCCTTCCGTCCCAGCGATGACAGGTGCCGTTACGGGTATCTGATCCCGTCAAATATGTTTCTCGCCGCCACGTTTGCAAAGCTGTCCAAACTGATCGGGGATCCCGCGCTCGCCGCACGGTGCAACAAGTTGGTAGCGGAAGTGCGGGAAGGGATCGGACGCTATGCCGTCGTTGAACATCCGGAATACGGTAAGATGTATGCGTTTGAAACGGACGGCCTGGGCAATTACAATCTGATGGACGACGCCAACGTCCCGAATCTGTTGGGAATGCCTTATTACGATTTTTGTGAGGTCGGAGACGAACTGTACGCAAATACGCGCAGGTTTGTGCTGAGCAAAGATAACCCGTACTATTTTGAAGGGAAATATGCAAAGGGATTGGGCAGTCCGCATACGCCCGATCGGTATATCTGGCACATCGGGCTGATCATGCAGGGGCTGACGAGTACGGACAAGGCGGAAAGAGCGCGCATCCTGCGCTGTCTGACGGAGACGACGGCACAGACAAATTATATGCACGAAGGGTTCGACTGCGACGATCCTGCAAAGTATTCGCGGAGTTGGTTTGCGTGGGCAAACACGTTGTTTGCCGTGTTTGTTCTGGAAAATCTGGATGAGATCCGGGAACTGCGGCTCCTTTCGCAGTCGTCGGAAAAAGCTTGCGGAGCGTGCGCTTCTCAGGTTGTGTAAATTGAAATAAACAGGTATTATAGGAGGAAAAAATGATCAAGAAAGCAAAGCGTCTGATTGCGGTGTGTTGTATACTTGCACTGTTTCTTTCGTTTTTCGGGTGCTACGGTATGGATCAGAACGTGTCCGTGACCGGTGTGACGATCAACAAAGAGAGCGTGAACATTTCCGAAGGAAAGGGGATCTATCTGATCGCCACCGTTTTGCCGGAAAATGCCACCAATAAAGGTGTTGTGTGGTCTTCCAGCGATACGGCGGTGGCGTCTGTCAGCGAAACGGGTTGGCTTTCGGCGCTGAAGATCGGTACGACCGTCATCACCGCAACCACGCTCGACGGCGGATTTGAAGCGACGTGCGACGTCGAAGTCGTGCTTTCCGGCGGTACGGACGATCCGGAGATCGGGGACAATTCCGATCGTTATGAAGGTGTTACTTCGATTACGATGTGGGCAGGCGGACAATGGGTCGGCGACGATCTGGCAAACATGGAAGCCTTTATCGACAAATTCAATGAAGAAAAACCTCTCGGTTTTACGGTAGAACTGGAAGCAAAGGCGGATTACGAGATCCAGATGGCAGGCGCGTTTGCAACGGGCACGCAGCCCGATCTGTTTGTCTGGGACAGATTCAATACTCCTACGTATGCAAAGAACAAATTCCTGTATCCCATCGACGAACTGATTGCGCGGGACAACATCAACCCCACACTGTATCAGAGCGAGACGATCAAGGAACTCAACTATAACGGTCAGCAGTACGGTATCCCGCTCGATTTGGGATATTGGGGATTGTTTGTCAACAACGAACTGGTGGATGTTTATAACGCGACCGCCGCAGAAGCGGACAAGATCATTTTGCCGGATGCGGACGATCCGGAAACGGCATGGACTTGGGATCAGCTTTACGACGCCGCCGACAAACTGACGATCTGGAACAACGGGATCCTTGTGCAGGCAGGGTATCAGAGCACCGCGATCCACGAACATATCGTCGCGTTCTACAACTCGACGGGCGCGGAATTTTTGAACGAGGACATGACGGAAGCGGCTTTCGGGCCGGGCGGCGAATATGAACAGCAGTTCCGCGATACGCTTACGTATATGAAGAAACTTTACGACGGCAAAGACGGAAAGAGCTTTTCGCAGAACGGTTTCGACGATAAGAGCGCATTCATCAGCGGCAGCCTTGCCATCATCAATCAGCCCAATTATTTCCAGACGTATATCCAAAAGAATAACCCGGATATGGAATATACGTTTATTCCTCAGCCCAGATACTCGGTCGACGGCGTTGAGCCGGAAGGCTCGGTAAACGGCGGACTGCTCGGCGGATTCGGGCTTGCCATTCCCAACCCCACGGCAAATTCAAATACCTTCCCGTCCGCACCTACGGCAAAAATGGAGGCGGCATGGGCATTTATCAAATGGTGGGCGTGCCAGGAAGAAAATGTTGCGGAATGGACGAGAGTTTCCTCTTCCATGCCTGCGATGACGTCCCTGTACGACGATCCGCTAATCCAGGACAATGAAATGCTGCGCATCTGCGCGGAGTTTGCACAGTATCAGAGAGTTCGCCCGCGTGTGTCCGGCTGGGTGTACGTGCAGACGGGTGTATTTAACACATATATTCAAAGTTATGTAAAGGGACAGATCAGTCTGGATAAAGCGATCGAACAGATCGTGGAAAACACCAAACAGACGCTGAAGGCTTATCGCTGACGCAGTTTCGGAGGGGAAATATGTTGAAAGCCAAAGCGGAATCAAAGCGGAAAAAACAGGTCGGACAGCAAAACATCGGCTATCTGTTTATCGCGCCGGCAGTCATCGTCTTTCTTATTTTCACGGTCATTCCGTTCTGTGTGGAAATATACGCTTCGTTTACCAATTACAATATGGTAAACAGAATGGAATTTGTCGGCTTTACGCAGTATTGGTATTTGTTCAATAACAGCTTTTTTGTAAAGTCGTTGGGCAACATTCTGCTGTTTGTGGTCATGTATGTGCCGTTGATGCTCGTCTGTTCGTTTACGGTTGCAGTACTGCTGAACCGGAAAATGCCGCTGGCAAAGTTTTACAGAACGGTCATGTATTTCCCCGCGATCACAAGCGGCGTTGCCACGGCTTATGTATGGATGTGGCTGATGAATCCGAGCAAGGGGCTGTTCAACAACATTCTGATCATGCTGGGGCTTCCCATTTCTCAGTGGTATTTTGAGTCGGAAACGGCGATGATCTCCATTGTCCTGATCAGTTTGTGGGGCGGATTGGGTTCCAATATGCTCATCTTTCTGGCGGGGCTGCAAAACATTCCCGCAGAATTGTACGAAGCGGCAACCATAGACGGGGCAAACGGGATGCAGCGATTTTTCCGCCTTACCGTTCCCCTGATGCGGAATTCGGCACAGTTTGTGGTGACCATGCTTCTGATCGGCGCATTTCAGCTGTTTGATATAGTGTATCTTCTGACCAACGGCGGCCCGATGGGGAGTACGGCGACGCCGGTATACTGTATCTACATCACCGCATTCAACGAATTTAACGGAGGGCTTGCCTCGGCAATGTCGGTCATCCTGATGCTGATTATCATGGCAGTCACATTCCTGACGCGCAAATTCTTGAAGGAGGCGGATTTCTGATGGAAAAAAGTATGCGGCAGCCCCTCTGGAAGAAAAAGACATTGTATGTGCTCGGGCGCGTTCTGCTGTATTTTGTGCTGACCGTCATCGGAATGCTGATGTTTCTGCCCTTTTACTGGTCGATGGTTTCATCGGTGCGGCCGAACATCGAGTCCATCGTCGGCGTAAATCTGTTTCCGAAACATTGGACGTTTGAACATTACATCAATCTGTTTAAGGATGTGCCCATCGGCAGGTCGTTCCTGAATACGCTGTGCGTGACCGCCATGGGAATGTTCACAAACCTGTTTTTTTGCAGCCTTTGCGCCTATGCGTTCGCAAAATTTAAGTTTCGCGGCAAAAAAGCGGTGGAATCGGTGTTTCTGCTTTCCATGATGATCCCAGGCGTAGTGTTGATCGTTCCGCAGTTTATCATCACTTTCAAACTTGGTCTGCACGGAACATATACGGGCGCAGTGGCTCCGGGTGCGATAGGATTGTTCGGGATCTTTTTCATGAAGCAGTTCTTCCAGTCGCTTCCGAACGATATAGGCGAGGCAGCCCGGGTGGACGGCGCAGGGGAGCTGACCATTTTTGTACGGTTGTATCTGCCCATTGCCACGGCGGGACTGATCACTTTGGGAATTTTCACCTTCAATGCGTACTGGAACAGTTTCATGTGGCCGAATCTCGTATTGTCGCAGGAAAAGCAGGTGATCACGGTCGTTCTCAGGGATTATACGATCAAGTATTCGGACAACATGGGGCCGCTGATGTCGGGGGCGATCATTTCTGTGATCCCGGTGTTCATCGTATATGTCGCGGGACAAAAATACTTTGTGAATAATATGGTTTTTTCAGGGCTGAAAGGCTGAAAAATAAAGGAGGAAAATAATGATAAAGAGAGTGAGATCAATGATCCTGATCGTCCTGTGCTTTGCGTTTGCGCTTTCGCTCGTCGGACTTTTTTCGTTCATGAAAGTCCGCGCGTGGAGCGCAACGGATGTAGGACAGTTCGGCGATCAGAGCACGGGTGTACCCGGCGCGCTTGCAAGCGTCGGTTACAACTTCGATGAAACAGTGCAGGAACAGATCACGCAGTCCATGATCGCTGCGTATGAAGAGAGCGGCACGCAGAATCTTCCGCGCAGCTGGGTGAAAGAATGGGCAGGTTCTGTCGTGCAGCAGCTGTCTGATGCTCCGGATGTGGACAACAATTACGGCATCGACGGAAATACCAACAGCGCACTGTTTTACAGCCCGTTTACGGGAAAAACGGTGTATCTGGAACTGGACGAACTGACGGCATGGAATGCTTCTTGGAGTTCGCTCGGAACGGTGATGGAAAGAAAGACGGATTTTGCTACAAAAACAACCGCGGGCGAAGATGTTACCTACGAGGACATCATCATTTTCCGTTACGGGTATCTGTATTCTTCCGAAGGCGAATGGAACAGCGTTGCGGATGCCTATTACGACAGCGTCAACAACTGCTTTGTCGCGGGCGATGCGGCAAATGTAAGCATCGGCGATTCCATTTGCGGGGAATTGCGCAGTCAGCTGGGTAAAAGTTTTGTCGTTGACGGAAAGATCTATCAGAATTATGCGCGCGGCTATGCCGTCAAGGATGGGGATACCGTGGACATCGTCGGCGGCAGAAACATGACGGTCTGGGGCGAGGAAATTCCCGCCGGTGATTCCTTTATTCTGTATAATACCGTAAATTGGGAGAGCGACGACTGGTATCTGGTCGGGCTGATCTCTACGAAATCCGCAGATTCTTACGACATGATCAAGCCCCGTGTGGAGGCATTGGGTTACACGGTAGAGGAAGTCGAGGGCTTGTTTGCGGCAAAATACAAAGCGCTTGCAGCCGACGGATTCAACGCAGGCATGGCGCGGACGTTCGTCAAAGATTGGGGCGGCCTCACCGTGCAGGAGTTCGCTTTCGGCGACGGGGTAAGCGCCGATCTTTCTTCGCCCGGCTGGAACAGATATTCCATCCTCATTTTCAATGCGGAAAAAGGAGAAGTGTTCCTTTGTTCCGACAGGAGACTGATGGACGAATGGAATAAAAATTACAGCCAGTTCGGCTATCCCGTATGCGATCAGTTTGAGAACAAGACAGTCACGCTTGCGGACGGTACAAGCGAAACGTACGAGAAGCTGATGGTCTTTTCCAACGGATACGTATACATGAAAGACGGTACAACGGGGAGCGTGCTGAACGTGGTTTACGATGAAACCGCTTCCTCGTTCAACGAAATTCCGGAACTGGATACGAGCAAGATCCCCGGAGAAATGGGTTCCAAAACGACCGCTTATGTCATCGACGGCGTGTTCTATCAGAATTATAACCGCGGTTACGTCGTGGTGAAAGACGGGGTGCAGGACGTCATTGCGCTCAGAAACGTTGCTCCCGACGGAACGATCTCTTTTGTCGAAGACGCGTGGCTGCTGGATATGGCGGGAATGATCAACACCGATCCGAATACGAGCGACGACATGAAACCTGCCAACATCGAGGCAAATCTTGCGGCAAACGGAAGCGACAAGACGCTGGACGAACTGGCGCAGGATTATAAAGCCGCGGTCAAAGCGCTTTCGCAGGAAGGGTATTCGGTCGGCGTTGCGGCAAGCTTTATCAAAACCTGGAACGGCTATGTCGTGCAGGATTTCCAGTGCGGGGACGGCAATTTCTCCTGGAATAACGGCAGCCGTTACGTGACGAGCATCAATAACATCCGCGGCAGGGTGACCACGCTGGTCTACAATCCCGAAAAAGATGCAATTTATGCCGTGACCGGCGATGCACTGTATTATTTTGCGTTCAATCTCAACCTCGGCTGCCCCGAAGGGAACATGGAACTTGTTCCGCTCAAGGCGAATATGCAGACGGAAGAGAATGTGTATCTGCAGCAGTTCAGCGGCGGGATCGTCTGGCTGTCGGAAGCCAATTTTGCGCCGCATATCATTTACGGTGCGGAATATGACGAAACGGAGCACACTTATACGGTCAAAGCCAGCCCGTATGTTCCCACCGAATACGGTGCGCTGGTCAAATCGTTTGAGCTGGACGGCGTGTATTATCTCAACTATGAATACGGTTCGGTAAAAGTGACGCCCACCGCCAACGGCATGGACAGCGAAGTGTGGTACAGTTCCGGCAGGAATTACAACGACGACGGAACGGCAGGCGAACTGATGGATGCGGCAAAGACGAAGTTTGTGGGAATGATCGAAACGGCTGTCACGGGAATGACGAATCCTCCTTTCGGAACAAAAGAAGAATATCTCACGCTCATGAAAGCCAAATACGAAGAGCTGTGGGAAAAGGGTATCTGCGCCGGGCTGATCGACGGCAGAGGCGGCGTGACCTGGACAAACGTTTTCGGTTCTCAGTTCTACTGGGGTGACAGCGAAGGCTCGCTCGGCGGCTACGGCGACAACAGGGTGCAGGTAACATATTTTGTGTTTGTCAAAGGCGCGGAGGCAAATGAGGTCGTCAGCCTGACGGGCAATATGCTTACGGCATATCTGTGGCTGGATAATTTCAACAATTACGGTTCGCCCGTGGCGGATGCGGTTACGGAAAGCAACGGAGACGTGCATCAGCAATTTGCAAACGGATGCGTCGTTTTGCAGCACGACAGCTGCTGGCTGGTCGCTTTCGTCAAGGACGGAACGTATCAGGATTATGCAGAGAAATATGCGGAGATCGCAGGGGAATCTCAAAATGCAAACGAAAAGAGCGATCCTGTACTGAAATCTTTGCAGGTAACGGCGGGAGATGCGGAAAACGTCATACCGGAAAGCGTAAACGGTTGGCTGATCGTTGCCGTCGTGCTCAGTGTGTTTGCGGCAGCGGCGGTAACGGCTGTCGTCGTGTCGAAAGCAAGCAAAAAGCAAAGGAAGGGGTAAACGATGAAAAAAGTAATAATGTTCTTGTTGGCCTTGGCGTTTTCGTTTTCCGTGCTGGCCGGCTGTGCGCCTTCGTCGGCGGTCAGCGGTGTCAAACTCAACAAAACCAGCCTTGAAATGAAGGTAGGAGCGGAAGCTACGCTTGTGGCGACGGTGTCTCCTTCGACGGCAGAAAATAAAAAAGTGAGCTGGAGCAGCTCGGCCGAAGATGTGGCAACAGTCAGCGCACAGGGAAAAGTTACGGCTTTGGAAGAGGGCAGCGCCGTCATCACGGTAACGACGGAAGAAGGCTCCTTTACCGCGACTTGCGCGGTCACGGTAAAGGCGGATTCCTCGCAGGACGGTTCGGATTACGAGTTCCCCGAATTTGAAAGCGAGCTGGCGGAGCAAAACGCCGTTCGCGCTCTCGATCTGTTTAAACAGGCGTACAGTGATTTTTATATTCCGGAAAGCAAATATGTCTATGCGTATCTCGGCGACACCAAAGCGGGCGGGGACTGGCATCTGGTCGCGCTGCTCGAAGCGGCGATCACGCTGATGGATCTTCTGCCCGACAACGAATATCTGGAAGAAGCGGCCGCTTCCATGTTTGAGGCGATGGACTATTTCAGAGAACAGCGTACGGACGGATACCTGCTTTACGGAACAGAGCGCGGCCTTGTTCCCGGCGGGGCGCCCATCAAGACGGCGTTCGACGACAACGCGCATATAGCGCGCGTGTATATGGAAGCTTACCGTGTCACGAAAGACATCCGCTACCTCGAGTATGCGGAAGAACTGATGCGTTCGATCATCGATCTGTCTTGGCATTATCAGATCAACACGATCACGGGCAAAGAGATCGGCGGATTCGGTTGGGGCGAAGGCGACGTAATCAATTATCTGCCCACGTGCATGAATGCTCCCGCTGCCGTTATGTTTGCGGAAATGTATCAGCTGATCAACGATTACAGCGAAGAACTGGAAGGGAAAATGCAGCAGACGGCACAGTATTACCTCGACTGGGCGATCAAGAGCTATGACTGGACGCAGACGTATCTGCGTTTCCCCGACGGCGTTTATTGCGATGCGCGTTCCTGCACGGAACTGGAAGACGGCAGTTATGCCATCACAGAGATCGGCGGCACGGCGCATACGTACAACAGCGGTTTCCCCATCTCCGCAAGCGCTCTCCTTTATGAGATCACGGGCGAGGAAAAATACCTTGCCGATGCAAAATTTACGGCAGCAGCCGCGTTTGACGAGTTTGCCGACGGTTCGTATGCGGAAGGGTTGTATCAGTACCCGCAGAAATATCCGGAGGCAGGCAACTGGTTCCACCAGATCTTGCTGGAAGGGTATCTGTATCTCGACGGAACGGAATCGAACGAAGATTCTCTCAAATTCGTCAATTCCTTCCAGAACGGATTGGACTACGCTTACGAACATTATTACCGTGACGGATACATTCCCACAAACTATATTACGGGATGGATCCCTTACGGTGAGGACGATCAGAATCTTGCCGTTCTCAGCGTTTCGGCAAATATCGTGATGTACGCAAAGCTTGCGGCGCACTGGGAAAAAGGTGCCGTAGCGGAATAATTCAGGATCGTTTGCGGCTGTACGCTGTATTGCGTACAGCCGTATTTCAAAAAGGAGAAGTGTTATGACATCCAAACAAATCGTTCTGGATACCCTGGAATTTAAAAACAGCAATCACCGTACGGCGCGCGAGCTTTGGGCATTGCCGTGGGCATTCAACAATTACGGAAAAGAGATCCAAAGCCTTTTGCAGGAATTTCCCTCCGATTTTTCCGGCGTTCCGTTTGAGTACGAAAAGCCGTTCGTGCGTCAGAAGGGCGATATGCACGAGATCGGAGAGGCTACCGATGCGTGGGGCTGTACTTTTGTCAATGTCAGCCGCGGGATCATCGGCGAAGTCAAAAACCCGTTGGTGCAGGACGATGACTGGGAAGATGTGGACAAAGTACATATTCCCGAGGAATTGCTTTCCTTTAAGATCGGGCAGGTCAATGCGGAGATCGAGAAGGTATCGGACAAATTTCTCGTTTTCGGCTGTCCCCGTCCGTTTGAACAGCTGCAATTTATCCGCGGCACGGAAAATTTTTACGTTGACCTGATAACGCGTCCGAAAAAGATGCTGGAATTTATGGAAAAGATGCACGATTTCTACTGCCGTTATCTGGAAAAGCTGGCGCAGACAAATTGCGACGCATTGTCTTTTATGGACGACTGGGGCGCACAGAGATCGCTGCTCATCGACCCGAAAATCTGGAAAGAACTGTTTATGCCCATGTATCGGGATTATATTGATATTGCAAAGAAATACGGCAAAAAGACCTTCATGCATTCGGACGGATATACCCTGGATATCATTCCTTCGCTCATCGACATTGGTTTGGACGCGCTCAATACGCAGATCTTTTGCATGGGCGTGGAGAAACTTGCGCAGTTTAAAGGGAAGATCACTTTTTGGGGCGAGATCGACCGTCAGAATTTATTGCCCTATGCGTCAAAAGAGCAGATCCGCGAGGCGGTCTGGTCTGTCAAGGATACTCTGTACGATAACGGCGGCTGTATAGCGCAGTGCGAGTTCGGGCCGGGCGGAAAATTTGAAAACGTCCGCGAAGTATTTGTCATGTGGGACGAACTTACATCCTGTTGCTGATAAAATACGATACAATTTTACTCAATCGGATCCGCAGAAAACTTCAGACTGCGTATTTTTTATAAAAAACAATCATTTGCGGGTTTGGACGGAAACAGGTATTTTTAACCGATGTCTGTTGAAGGTATAACCTTACTCAAACGAAGAAAAAACGATCCCGAAGACTGTTGTCTTCGGGATCGTTGCTTTTTGTCGGTAGAAAAAATGGTGTAACATAAGCAATCAGGAAAAAGAAGATCTGATTGCTTGTCAAATCAGTATGGTTGAGTACCACGATTCGGATCGTGGACAGGATCCTTTTAATTTTACGCTGTTTGTCCGATGTTTTCAGATACTTTTAAAACGACGGAAGAAGTCATTCCTCGCTCACGGAAGGGGCTATCTTTATAAGCCGTACTTCGTGCGGGGCAAGGACAGCCGTGATTTTTTCGCCTTCATCGAGTTTTTGTCCTAAAATTTTAGGTGTGGTACAGTTTTTTAAATACTCCTCATCGTCGCGGGACAGGGGTTCGCAGGCACCCGAATTTACAAAATTGTCGAACGCGGAGCCGCTGTCCCGACCCAGAACGGATTGCCACACGCGGTATTTGCCCTTTGCGTTTTCCAGATTGATCTCAAATGCCATGGTCTTTTTGTCCGGGAAGACAGAATATCTGTCCGTATAGGTGGTGTTTATACCGACGTCTTCCGAGTAGGCTTTGGAATAGTGACAATAATTATAAAGCAAAATGCGGTACTCTTCACCTTTTTTTGTTGCAAAATATCCCTCGCCCTTGCAAAGCAGGACGTCTCCCAGTTCAGAAAGCAATTTGTACGCGAAATAGGCGGGTTTTTTGATGCCGTTGACAGTAAACATTCCCAGACCGCCATGGAAGGTTTTGTTGTTCAGGCGGCTTTCATTGTGCATATCGGAAAGCAGCCAATAGCATATGCCGTCAGTCTTGTCGTAGGTATCGAGAAGGTTTTTGACAATGTATGCCGATTTGAAGCAGGTATCGGACAGCATATCCCTGTGCGACGTGGTGGAGTTCCATTCGGTAATGTAAAGGGGCATATCCGCACCTTCCTCGTGCAGTCTGGCTTTAAGCGCGTCTATGAAATTGTTGAAGGTGTCGGGAGAGGGCGCGAGAGGAGTAAAACGTTTTATACCGTTTTCGTCCAGGTAGGTTGCGCGCATATCGATATCGTAGTAATGCACATCGAGAAAATCGGGGGTGCAGCCTGCTTTTGAGGCGTGGGCGAGAAAGCGGAACAAAAATTCGTCGGTTTTTCCGAAAGCGGCAAAGTGCGACGGCCCGCCCACCGTCAGGGCGCTGTCGATTTGTTTGAGCGTCCTGTAAGAACTGTCGTAAAGAGCATAATATTCTTCTTCTTTCAGACCAAACAGCTGTTCGGAAGTTGCCGGTTCGTTCCAAACGCCGAAAGGCCATTTGCGCACCTCTTCCGTTCCGTATCTGTCGATCAGGTGAGTCAGAAAGTGCCGCAGCAGGTCTTCCCATTTTGCCATGTCTTTGGGCATGGATGTGATTATCTTTTTATAAAAGGTGTTTTTTTCGGGATTTCTTGCAAGGGCGGAGGGCATGAAGGACAGCTGAACGTACGGCCTCAGTCCTATGGAAAGCAGAAAATCGTATGCTCTGTCCACAAGCGTAAAGTTATAGGAGGGTATGCCGTCGTATTCGTCGTAGACCATCATGTCATCGTCGAAAACGGAATGTGTTTTTACATATTTGAATCGAATGTCTTTCTGTGCTTCTTTAAGTTCGCGGCGGATGTCCTCATCCAAAAGTTCGCTTGCGCGGCTTACGCCTATAAAGTTGCGGGCGGTGTGTTTCAGGCGGATTTTCCCGTCGGCGGGGATGTCTATGCAGTTCAGCGGCGTTGCGGGCAGAGTGGTTTCGACGCTGGTACTGAGCGTATCGGAATATTTTTTGATGAAGTCGGACACCTGACTATAAAGTATGGGGGAGTTTATGTTATAATAACCGATGCTCTTTTCTTTATCAGCGTTAAATTTATGCAGAATATTGCGCGACTTGTTTTCCTTGCGCCAATACCCGGGCGTACAGCCGTATTTTTCCTTGAAGGCGTCTATAAAAGAATGTACGTTGGGGAAGCCGCTTTCCCATCCGATCTCGTCAATGGACATGGACGTATCTATGAGCATTCCGGCGGCGTGGTGCAGTCTTATGCTCTTGATGTACTCGCTGATCGTGATGTTCATAACGTTTTTGAACATTTTGGATAGATACGGCACGGTGACATAGCTGATCGACGCCAGTTTTTCGAGCGTGAGACTCTCTTTATAATTGGCGTTGATATATCCCAGAAGGTTGGTCAGCCTTGTGAACGTTTCATGCTGATCAGAGGGCGCGGCATTGCCCTGTTTGGCAAAGTTCGCGTACAGCTCGTACATCAGCTTGTAGCACAGCGACGTGTTCATCAGGGAAATGTGTTCGCCGCCTTCGATATTCAGTTTGAGCAGGCTGGCAAGACAGCTCTTTATGACGGAAAATTTTTCGGCACTGTGTTCGGTCTGGGAGGAACAGACGCAGTCGAACAGGGAATATTTCAGCTTTTCGGGAATGTTCATCAGCCGTTCCGGTTTGATCTGCGTGGCGATCATCGTGGCATTGTCCGAGTACAGAGAATGGGGCATATTGGAGTTGACAAGCAGCATATCGTCGTCGGAAAGGCAGAATACATCTTTTCCCACCGTTATTTCTACTTTGCCGCTTACAATATATAATAATTCGAGCGACTGGTGCCAGTGCATACTGACGTCGCCGATGCGGTGAATGAAAATTTTTATGGGAAGACTGTCTGGAAATTCAATGATCTCGTGTCGGTATTCCATTTATGCCTCCGAACTCTGAAATTAAAAATTTGACATTTTTCCAATATAAAATACTACAAGAGCTTCGTAATGTCAATATTTTTTCCGAAAAAAGGCTGGCAATTCCTAAAACACGTTAAATGTTTGCATAAAATCAGATAAAATAGAGCATTGCGTTAACCCGATCTTTGTATTAAAATAGTAACGTCATCAGGGGAGTGTTTTTTTATGGGAGAGATTTTTCTTCAAACAAAAGGAATAACAAAAAAGTTCGGAGATGTTGTGGCGGTCAACAACGTCGATTTTACCGTGCGCCTCGGAGAGATCCAGGGTCTGATCGGAGAAAACGGATCGGGTAAATCGACCATCTCCTCCATGATATGCGGCATCCACAGCATAACATCGGGCGAGATCGTGCTGAAGGGGGCGCCTTATAAACCCAACGATCCGGGCGACGCGCGCAGGCACGGCATAGGCATGATCGTGCAGGAAGCAGGTACGGTAGACTATCTTACCGTGGCGGAAAACATTTTCCTGGGCGAAGAGAAGCGCTTTACGAAGTTCGGCCTTTTGAATAAAGCCGCAATGGAGGCGGAAGCGGATAAAGCGCTCAAAGCGATCGGTGTGGAGCTTGACGTGACGCGTCCCGCGGCGGCGTACAATTTTGAAACGCGCAAGCTGATGGAAATAGCCAAGGCTCTGTACTACAAGCCCGAACTCTTTATCGTCGACGAGACGACCACCGCGCTTTCGCAGGACGGCCGAGACAAAATACACTCCATCATGAAAAATCTTGCGGCAGAAGGGAAAGCCGTCCTGTTTATATCGCACGATCTCCCCGAACTGATGGAGATCTGCGACTGCCTTACCGTTCTTCGGGACGGCAATCTGATCGCCACCATAGAAAAGTCCGAGTTCAGCGAAGATTTCATAAAGCAGAAGATGGTCGGAAGAAAGATCGAGGGCAACTATTACAGGGCAGATTTTGACCCTTCCCACGGCGAACAGGTCGCACTCAGGGCAGAGGGTGTCAATGCGGGAATACTGAAAAATATTGATCTTACGGTCCACTGCGGAGAGATCGTCGGCATAGGCGGACTTTCGGGCAGCGGTATCCACGAACTGGGCAGACTTCTTTTCGGTATGGAAAAGATAACGTCCGGCAGTGTCACCGCCTATTCGCCCAGGCAGCTGAGCAGAAAGGAAAAGACGGCGCTCTACGGCAAGCGTTTAAAAAATCTTGTCGCAATGACGGGCGCGAAGATCAGGTCTCTCTTCAAAAAATCAAAGGCGGAGGTGCCGCCCGTACAGACAAGTCTGCCCGAAACGCAGCTCGGCGAGTACAAGATCCGCAGTATACACGATGCGCTTTCGGCAAGCATCGGCTACATCTCCAAGGACAGGGATAAGGAAACGCTCATCCTGCAGGGCAGCATACGCGACAATCTCTGTATTTCCGCAATCAACGAACTGGAAATTTTCGGCGTCGTGCCTTCCGCAAGTGAAAGACAATTTTCCAAGGACAGGGTGGAGGAATTCAGGATCAAGTGTTCGTCCATCAATCAGGAAGTGCGCGAGCTGTCGGGCGGAAACAAGCAGAAGGTTTCTTTTGCAAAGTGGATAGGCAATAAATCGCGCATTCTCGTATTCGATTCGCCCACCCGCGGCGTAGACGTGGGAGTAAAAACGACCATGTACCAGCTTTTGTACGACCTCAAACAGAAGGGCTATGCGATCGTGATCATTTCCGAAGAACTTTCCGAGCTCATAGGCATGAGCGACAGGATCCTCATTATGAAAGACGGTTCCATAACAAAACAGTTCGAGCGCAGCAGTACTTTGCGCGACAGCGACATCATTGATTACATGATATAAGGGCGGAAGAACATGGAAAACATAAAAAAAGATAATAAAACCGGATTGTTAAAGGCCGGAGCATTTGTCAAGAGCAATAAAAATATGTTCATACGCTATGGGCTTCTGGTGCTCGTAGTTCTCGTCTTTTCAATAGCTACCGGCGGCAGGCTGTTTTCAAAGTACAGCATCAATTCGATCATCAGCCAGCTCACTCCGCTCATGATCATGTGCGTGGGAATGCTGTTCGTATTCTCTCACGGCAACATCGACGTCGCCGAAGGCGCTGTCATCGCCATCTGCGCGCTCATGTCCATCGAGGTGATCAACGCCATGGGCGGAACGGCAGGCGGGATAATCGTTGCCATTCTTCTCAACATACTCGTGTGCGAAGTATTGTATGTGGGCAGCATCGTGATGTCCGTCAAGTTCCGTATTTTAAGTACCATTGCTTCGCTTGCCATCATGTTCACGGCGCGCGGATTGGTAACTTACTTCGTTTCTCAGACGCTGGGCAGTTATAAACTGGAGAACAGTGCGGCACTCAAACTGTTCAGCCAGACGTGGTTTATGCTTCTGGTCATGATTGTCATAGCCGTGGCGGGCTGGTTCGTATTCACTTATACGCGCGTAGGAAAATATTCCAGGGCGATCGGCGACAATCCTCTTTCCGCACAGCAGTCGGGCGCAAACGTAAATGCCCTAAAGTATATCTGCTATGCGATCGCGGGGTTTGCGGTGGCTGTCTCCACAATGTTCTATCTCGCCCGCACGGGTTCGGTCACGCAGAATTTCGGTTCCGGCAGGGAGATGGATGTCATGATCTCCCTCATTTTGGGAGGAATGCTCCTTTCGGGCGGCAGCAAAACGCGCATGAGTGCGGCGATCGTCGGTTCTGTCACGTATGTGCTTCTGACAAACGGGCTTTCGCAGCTGGGTATGCCGGATATGTACGTTTCTCTCGTAAAAGGCGTCGTTTTCCTCGTCATGGTCGGCTTTACATTGAGAAGGCAGAGCACGGTGAAGGCGCTTCCCAGATAGTTTTGAAAAGAGGGGAGAGGCAGACAGCTGTTCCCCGTAAACAAGTAATTTTTGGAGGAAAAAAATCAGATGAAAAAGTTTTTGTCAAAGTTATGTGTGTTTGTTTTGGTCGGAGCAATGCTCGTCGGCGTCGGCGCGATGGTCGGATGCGGCAACAGCGCCCAGTACAAAATCGGGATCCTGCTCTATAACTTTACGGACGTGCAGGGACAGCAGATCCAGTCGTATGCGGAGTACCTCGAAGAGAACTTCGACGTATCTTTCACTTATGTATCGGTAGGGCAGGACGACGATTCGCATATCCAAGGGCTTGAATCCTGCATCAACCAGGGCTGCAACGCCGTGTTCAGCGGTTACAACACCGCCATTGATAAATGCGTGGAAATGTGCGAAAGCGCGGGCGTTTACTATGGTCTGCTCCTTGCCGATACGGCCACTTCCAGCATCTCCGAAACGGCTTTGGAAAGCAAATATTTCCTCGGCGGCGTAAAACAGTTCTCCGGAGATCCCTCTATCGCAGGTGAGCAGTTTGCCGAAGTTCTCAACAATACAGAATATACGAAAATTGCAGGCATTTCTTTCCCTCCTTTCGCGTTCATAGACGGCAACACTCTCTGGAACGCTATGGTGGACGGCCTTGACGAAGGTAAAGTGATCTGCGATGCCAATCAGGAAGAGATGCTCATTCCTTTCGGATATAAGGGCGATTACTATTACTTTATGTTCACTTCCGATGCCTGCAATGCTACGGTCGTTCAGATGTTCTCCGATTATCCCGACATCGAGGTAGTCGTCGGCATGGGTTCGGGCATGGACTACGTCCTTCCCGCTCTGCGCAGCAACGGACACGGCAATGTGAAAATGATCTCTCTCGGCTATACCGAAGACGTAGAAGGTTACCTGGCAGACGGAACTCTGCTTGCTGCGGGCAACAACAACCATGTGGAATGTATGGCAAGCCTGTTTGCAAGGGCGTACGACGCAATGGCGTCCGAAGGAAGCGCCTGGTACTCCGACAGAGTTGCCATCGGCGACGAAAACTATCTCTACGGCGGATCGGACGGCGCGGCAGACTACGTCATTTTGACCGACGTGCAGGACGTCAAAGATTATAAGGCTTATGTGATCGGCGATAAGGCGAACGGCCCCATCACGGCGGACGAGCTCAAACAGTGTATGCTTTCTTTCAATGAAAATGCAACCTGGGCGGATCTTACCGAACTCACCACCCGTTCTCTGTCCGACATCACGGCTCTTCGTGCAAACTGATTTATAAAAAGTTTGCGGCGCAGCCGTACACGGCTGCGCCGCAATAAAAAAGTGCAAGTGCAATCGTCCGCGTTTACCGGAAGTAAGGCGGTTCAAGGGGCAAAATTATGATAATCAATACAAGTAAGGCCGGCAAAACGGCGCTTAACTATCTTAAAACTTTGATATTCCCCGTGGCCATGTGGCTGCTCTTTCTGATCATATCTGCGGCAGGCGGGAGTGTATCCTCATTTACATCTGCAAGCGGCTTTGAATATATTTTCCGTCAGAGCGTAATGCCCACGATCGTCGCCATGGCGATCGCCCTTCCCTTGTCGGGCGGACGCTGGGACTTTGCAACCGGCACCATCGTCGTGCTCGGCGGGATCATAGGCGGCAACATCGGGCTTGCCATCTCTTCTAATGCGGCGGTCATCATTCTCTGCTGTGTGGCTTCGGCTGTCGTTCTCGCCATGATCGAGGCGGTTGCATATATTTTTCTCCGTGTACCCAACATGATCGTGTCTCTCGGCATTGTCATGATCTACGAATCCTTCACGTCCATCCTCTTTGACGGGCTGGGCGTTCAGCTCAACCGTTACGACAGTATCATTGTCGTAACGCAGGCTCCTTGGTGCTACATCATTCTCGCCGTTTTGCTCGTGATGATGTACATTCTCCTCGAACGCACCAAGTTCGGCGCGGACTGCAAATCTTTGGGTAAAAACGCCGCCCTTTCCATCAACTCGGGCGTCAATGAGAAAAAGAACATTTTTCTGACGTATATCGTAGTGGGTGTGTTGCTGGGCATTGCTGCGGTGTTCAATGCCTGCCAGGCAAACGTCACTCCCGTATCCAACCTCGGATCCGCTTCCATTATGTATTCGTCTATGGGTGCGGTGCTTGTCGGACTTTTCCTTGCGGATTTTACCTGTATGTCCTGGGGCGTCTGGATCGGCGCGTTGGGAATGCAGACGATGACCTACGGCATGGTCTGTTCCGGCATAGATTCGTCCTTGCAGACGGTCGTGACGGGCGTTGTCATTGTGCTTATCATGGCATACACGGCAAACCAGGCGTCCATGTCGCGCGCGCTGAAAAATCTGTTTTCGCGCAGGGCTTTGCAGAAAGCGTGAAGGAGTATTTCCGTACGCTTGTTTCTGAAAATGTAATAAAATTTACGGATCGTATTGAAAAAAAAGGTTATGTGTGGTAATATGCTGTTAAGTAAGTTCAGGGGTAACCCTTTTTATCTAAACGAGGACGACATCGCCTGGGTGGAGGACACTTTGTCCTCCCTGACGCAAGAACAAAAGATCGGACAACTGTTTTTTCTGATCGCGTACGGCAACGATCGGACGCAGACGGAAAACATCGTCCGCAAGGTACAGGCGGGCGGCGTGATGTGCCGTTGTATGCCTGCAAAAGAGCTCGTGGCGGCCGTCGGCGAAATGCAGGAAAAAAGCGCTCTGCCCTTGTTGGTTGCCGCCAATCTGGAGGCGGGCGGCAACGGGATCGCTGCCGAAGGGACGCTTGTCGGATCGCAGATGTCCGTCGCTGCGACGGGTGACCCCGAAAATGCCGCACGGCTCGGCGAGGTATGTGCGGAGGAGGGCAAGGCGGTCGGCGCAAATTATGCTTTTGCCCCTGTCTGCGATATAGACTACAACTTCCGCAATCCCATAACGAATACGCGCACGTACGGTGCCGATCCCGCGACCGTTGCCGAATGTGCGTCCCGTTACATGAAAGAATGTCAGAGCCGCGGAATGGCTGTTTCGGTAAAGCACTTCCCCGGCGACGGCCGCGACGAACGCGACCAGCATCTCTGCACTACGGTAAACGACATGTCCTGCGAGGAGTGGGACAAGACATACGGTGCAATTTACAGCCGCCTGATTGCCGAGGGCGCAAAAACGTTCATGGTGGGACACATCATGCAGCCCGCTTATTCCAAGGCATTGAATCCGGCATTGAAAGACGACGAGATATTGCCTGCCTCCCTCTCGAAGGAGCTGCTTTGCGGCCTGCTCAGAAAAAAACTCGGCTTTGAGGGGCTGATCATCACAGACGCCACCACGATGGCGGGCTTCGACGCCGCCATGCCGCGAGACAGAGCCGTTCCCGCCGCCGTCGCGGCAGGCTGCGATATGTTCCTGTTCACAAAAAACCTGGACGAGGACTATGCTTTCATGGAGAGGGGGGTAAAAGAGGGCATCATCACGAAAGAACGCCTCGACGAAGCCGTTGCCCGCATACTCGCTCTGAAAGCCTCGCTGGGATTGCATAAAAAGGACAACCGTCCCTCGTTGAGCGGGGCGGAAGCGGTTCTCGGCTGCGAGCGGTTTCGCGGTTATGCACGGAAAGTCGCGGACGAATCGATCACCCTTGTCAAGGCGGAAAAGGGTGTCCTTCCGCTCACTCCCGCAAAATACAAACGGGTGCTTGTCTACGATATAGAGAGCGGCGAGAATCCTCTCGGCTATGCGCGCGCGTCCGGCATCTTTGAAAAGGTGCGGCCTCTGCTGGAAAAAGAGGGATTTCTTGTGACGCGCTTTGTCCCTAAACCCGGAAACGAGGGGAAAACGGCGGCTTTCGGCGAAATTGCGAAAAATTATGACCTCATATTGTACTTCTGCAATCTCGCCACCAAATCCAATCAGACCACCGTCCGCATAGAGTGGCTCAACCCTATGGGTTCAAACGTCCCTCGCTATGTAACAAGCGTTCCGACGGTGTTCATCTCCACGGAAAATCCTTATCACCTGCTCGATGTACCCATGGTGCGCACATACATCAACACATACGGACTCAACGAGTTTACTTTGCCTTGTCTCATTGAAAAACTTGCCGGAAGAAGCGAATTCAAGGGGAAATCTCCCGTCGATCCTTTCTGCGGCAGGTGGGATACGCACAGATAAACCGTCGGGCTGCCGTAAAAATCAGACTTATCCGGAGTTTATATGAGAATCGAGTGCAATTACACATCAAAATGCCTGGGCAGAATGGTAAGCGTAACGTTTATCATCCCGTCTCCCACTTTTCCGGACGCGATAGGGGTAACGTCGGAAACGTATTCCCTCACCCCGCGTGCAAAGTATCCCGTTATTTATTTATTGCACGGTGTCGGTAATGACAAGGACAACTGGCTGGCCTATGCCAGACCCGAGTTGTATGCCGAGGAAAACAATATCGCCATATGCTGCCTCTCTGCCGAAAATAAGTTTTATACGGACAGGGAGGGGGAAAATTGGGAGGAGTTCATTCGCAAAGAACTGCCCGAGCTCGCCTGCGGATACTTCCCCATTTCCCCGCGCAGGGAGGATACTTATATCGCAGGGTTGTCCATGGGCGGCTACGGGGCTGTGTTTCATGCACTCTCCGCTCCCGATAAATACGCCGCCTGCGGATGTTTTTCGGGCGCCATCGAAAAGGTGGATACTTCCCGTTGTATCCGTCCCGCGGAAGAGTATGATATCTATTCTCTGCTTGCAAAACGCATAAAAGAGGGCGCCGACCTGCCGCAGTTTTATCTTTCCTGCGGGGAGGACGATTTTATTTACGACAACAGCTTGCGCCTTCACGCGAGGTTGACCGAATCGGGCATACATCATTGTTGGGACAGCGTAAAAGGATTCAGGCATGAATGGAGGTTCTGGGATATGCAGCTGGAAAAATTCATAAAGTGGCTGCCCAGAACGGACGAGTATAAAGGGAGTGCGCGCAATGTTTGACAAGCGTAACATCAAAGGAATTATTTTCGACCTGGACGGAGTCATTTGCAGCACGGACGAGCTGCAGACCGCATAGGTGTCTATTTTGACAGGGAGATCAACGGCAGGCTGCGCGGCGTATCGCGCATGGCAAGCCTGGACATCATTCTTGAAAGAAGCGATGTAAACTATTCGCAGGCGGAGAAAGAAACGCTTGCGGAAAGCAAGAATCAAACGTACCGCAAACTGCTTGAAGGCATGGGATATTCGGACGTATCCGACGAAGTAAGGACAACTCTCTCGGTTCTGCGCGAGAGGGGATACAAGCTCGCCATCGGTTCGTCAAGCAAGAATACGCCCCTCATTCTCGAACGCACGGGTGCGCGCTGTTATTTCGATGCCGTATCGGACGGAAACAATATAACCCGATCCAAGCCCGATCCGGAAGTGTTTTTAAAAGCTGCGCAGTTTATCGGGCTCAAGCCTGAAGAGTGCGTTGTGGTGGAAGATGCAACGGCAGGCATAGATGCCGGTGCGGACGGCGGTTTTTACACGGCGGCGATCGGTGCTGCCTGCGGTTACGCACGCGCCGATTTCAATCTCAAAACGTTTTCCGATCTGTTGAGTATTCTTTAAAGCAGTTTTCTTGCAAAAGGCAAAAAAGGGCGGCAGGATCGGCACGCAAAGGGAGTTTGCACATCTTTACAAGTGCAATTCCGGCTGGTTTTTGTATTTTTTCCAAAGTGATTTTTCAACAAATTATGCGCAGCAGGGGCGCGCCGTATCGGCGCGCCCCTGCCTTTTGGGGAAAGGAGTGTTTTAAGAGGCAATTTAATCGCTCGTGCCGAACTTTTTTGTGCCGGACCGAGGGGACCGGATATTTTCTGTCTTGAATGAAAAAATGTTGCGTCGTCAAACTTTTCAAACAAGGTTTATCGATCGGCTTTTGCGCGTCATCTGCTATCTGGCAGATGACGCGCTTTTTCGTGTACGTCATCGGGATTTTGTGTCGATTGTGTCGATGGGGAGGAAAAAATTCCGGGACACATCTCGTTCCGTTCGGAAAAGGCGCGGCGGAGGGAAAAACGCGTTTCAGAGTTTGAGGGAATTGTTTTTTGCGTACTGACCGGCGGTAAATCCCGTTGCGGCATGAAATGCTTTGCAGAAATAATACACGCTGGAAAACCCGCATTGCGCGGCGATTTCCGATACGCTGAAACGGTTTTCGCAGAGCAGAATTTTTGCGTGGTCGATGCGTACTTTGTTGACAAACTGCCGCGGAGTCAGATCAAATTCCTGCTTGAACAGTTTGCGGAGATAACATTCGCTTACGTGTGCCTCTTTCGCAAGAGCGGCAACGGAAAGCCCGGCATCGGCAAAGGCGCGGTAAATGCGCTGCGTTGCAGCGGACAGGATCGCGTTTCCCTGCTTTTCAGGGTGATCTGCCAACAGCGAGATGATTTCATAAAGGACGCTCATGCCCATTGCCTTGCGGTTTTGTTGAAAATAGAGGGTCTGCAATTTTTCATATAAAGTAAGATACACACTCGCGGGGTCGTTGAGTTCGATTTGGAGAAAACCGCACGGCAGGGCAGAAGAGGAACGGAAATTGATGATGGGAAAATCTCCCGGTTCGCAGCAAACCAGCATGTAGGTGGCTCCTTGCGGATGAAAAACTGCGTGTGTGGGATCGGAAATATACTGTTTTCCTTCGTGTATATAGGTAATTTTTCCGCTTTTGCAGAAAGAAAGTCCGTAGTTTTGCCTGTTTTCAATCATATATTTTCTTTTTTTGAGTTGTTTGATGGTGATTGCTTCACAAATTTCACAAACAACGATTTCATTTAAATCCATGTGTGTGCCTCCATCTGATTCGTCTGCCACTAATGTAACATTTTTTGCAAATATTATCAATATTTAGATTTATAATGTATCGAAAATGACAAAAATTGAATCGGTTTGTGCATTGTAAACGCGGTTTATGGGTGATACAATTTAAATACCAAAAAGAGGAGACAAAAAATTTATGTTTGGCGATGAGTTTAAAGAAAAGACGCTTCTTTCGACGGGTGCGGCATCCGGAATGGGTTTGCTGATCTGCGAGGAGTTTCTCAGATACGGCGGCAATGTGATCATGGCGGATATAGACGGCGAAGCCCTGCGCAGGCAAACCGATCGGCTGAACGGCAGATATGCGGGCAGGGTTTTGGGGATCGAGTGTGATGTGCGGGATTATGCGCAGGTTTGCCGCGTTCGCGATGAAGGCGTAAAAGCCTTTGGTGCGATCGACATTCTCGTAAATTTTGCGGGCGGAGCAGAGACGCGCGTGTGCGGCATCGTCTATACCGCCACGGACGGGAACGGCGGCGGAAATACGAATACTTCGCAGATAGACGACGACGCGCATTACGCTACAGACGTTCTGCATAAGGTCAACGTGCGCGAATCGGATATGCCCTTTGTTACCGACGGGGAGACCGATTATTCCATCGTTTCGGTTTCCGATTCCCGCGCGCAGCAGGCTGCCACGTTTATCGCAAATCATCTTTACAATGCGACAGAAGCGCGCATAAGCGTAGAGGATGCAGATTCCGTTTCGGCGGGCGATCTGTACAGCGGCAAGTATATTGTCCTCGGCGACGAAGATCTGTTTGCGGCGGCGGGGCTTACCATGCCGCAGGAAGATCTCGGTTATACCGGGTACTACATAAAGACGCTGGGCGACGATGTGTTTATCATGGAGCAGTCCGGTTTCGGATTCGGATATGAACACGCGGCGCGCGCATTTTTGAGCGCGGTCGTCGGGTTTGAAATTTACAGTACGGACATGGTCCTTTATACGAAAAGCGGCGCTACGATGCCGGAAATGGACATCATCGAAAAACCCGACTTTGAGATACATCGTCTCGGCTTTACGGGTTCGGTCAACGACGCATATGCCTTCGGTTCCGACGGGGGGAACCAGATGTTCATTGCGGTCGGAGGAGAAGAATGGCACAATACGCTGAACTATCTGCCGTATGAAACATACGGCGCCGAGCATCCGCTCTGGTACGAGTCGCGTGCAAGACAGCTGTGCGTCACGGCGCACGGCGATGCGGAAGAACTGAAAACAATGCAGGAAACTGTCGCGGACATGGTCATAAGCTATCTGGACGCAAATCCCGACAAACTTATCATTACGTTCACGCAGGAAGACAACGTATATGTGTGCGGCTGCAAAGAATGCACGGCTCTGAAACAAAAATACGGCACCGATGCCGCGGCTTATATCATTTTTACCAACAAGATCGCAGAACTTGTAGACGCGCATTATGCCGAACTCGGTGTCGAGCGCGATTATCTGCT
>CASFBD010000001.1:0-18191 GCA_949292885.1 uncultured Bacillota bacterium | reverse complement strand
AGATGACGGAACAGCCGCCCGTAGAAAATGTTGACGGGGAGTGGAAAGCGGTCGACAACAAGGTCGTCCTGCACGAGAAAACGGGCGTATATATCGCTTCTACGGTGACGGATTGCAGCAAAAGTTTTTACGACGAAGCAAACGCAATTCCGCGTGCGCAGATCGAAGGCTGGACGGCACGGGTACGGCGCAGGTAACGCTTGAAAGCGATCTTGCGGGCGTCATACAAAAGGCTTACTTTGCAGACGGAACGGACGTGCTTGCCGAAGTCAGCGGCAAAACGCTTACTCTCGAAAAAGAAAAGCTTCCCAAGTACGATGAAGACATGGGCGAAGATGTACCGTTTACGGTGGAGACGGACAAGGCGCTCTACCTCTGTACAGTCGATTTATATACGCAGATCATCGACGATCGAGAATATATATATACACGCCAATAAAGTGTACTGTGCAAATACGGCAGGGCAATGGAATTCGCTCGTCGTCAACGGCGGGGGCTGGGACTGGACAAATATTGCGCCGCTTTCCAATCTTACCGTGCGCAATGTCATCATCTGCGCAGACGAATTTGTGGAAGGCCCGGGCGAGACGTCCGTTTTGGGACACGTGGAAGTGAACGGCGGCGGGATCCAAAATGTCTATACCTACGGCATCGGCACCGTGCGCATCAATTACAACGACAGCGAACTCGTCCGAAACGCCGGCGATGTGTTTGCGGTTTATGCTTCGAGAGCGGATATGGTCGCGGCGGATACATATTTACAAAACTGAAAAGAACCATCCTGATGTTGTTATTACGGTCCGGCCGCTTGCGGTCGGACCGTAATAGGTCTATGGCAGACTTTTAGCGAAAATGATCTGAAGTCCATTACAAGGGTTTATTTTTTTAAACTTTATTTCAGGGATTGTAAGTATATTCTGAGGCAGACATTTATTTTATCACGGCAAGTGCAGCCAACTATACAGCCACGGGGATCTGTTTTATCTGTTTCGGAGGAATTCTTATAGTTTCACGATTGGTAAATCGGTCAAAAGAGAAATAAGCAGAGAAAGTTGTTTCTTCAATTTGATAAGCGCATTTTCTGAATAAAAACCCTTATATTATTTCCGTGAGACATTGCGGCAAAAACTTAAAACAAGGGATTTTGCGGAAAAAGACGTGGAAAAGACGGTTGCAGTACTATGCAGGCGTCTTTTTTGTTTGGACGGGAATTGTGCCATCGGTAAGGGAAACCGGATCCTTTCGACCGCATACCGCGGAAAACAGGATCGGAAATTGCAAATGATACAAAAACAGAGTTTTAAGCGTATTTATTCGGTATGAACAAAAATCAGCACGCAAAAAGGGGGTTTGTGCATACAATAAAAAGATGTTCTGCGCCTCCTGCGGGCGGCGGAAGCAGTTTTCTTGCCGAAAAAAACGCAGTTTCGTCGAAAAATTATTTCGGTTAATTTTTGCTGTTCTGTCTTGACTTTTGTTATAAAATCATTTATACTATGATTGTAGAGTAAGTACTCACAATTCTTTTGACCGAAAAGTTTAAATTCCGGTTTTATTGTCAGTCGGTCAAAGAGGGGAGGGTCGCGGCACAAATGTTCTGCGGAAGAACGGCGGCTGCGGCAGGCGAGGCTTCTCTGCCAATGCGGAGGCGGAAAAGCGTTCGCATACGATCTGCAACAAAGGCAATGTCCTGCTTTTCCATTGCTTTTGGTTCAAAAAAAGGAGGTAAATATGAGGAAAACTTTAACGATGCTTCTCTCTTTGCTATTGTCCGTTGCGCTTTCTTTTGCGTTTGTCGCCTGCAATCCTGCTAAGGATGACGGAAAGGACGAAGGAGACGGACCCCAGGAACCTGTGGACAATTCGGTGGCAAACAGCCAGATCATCGAAAGTGCCTTTGGCGCGCTGCTCGATTCCGAAGCGCTGCATCTGTCTTTGGAAGATGTTTCTTTTTCCCTGGAAAAGAGTGAAATGCTGGGATTCGGTGAGACGGGGCTGGAGATCGCCGGCGATTTATATGTCCGCAAGACGGAAAGCGGATACGATCTTGTCGGAAAACTCAATCTGATGGTCTCGGCGGAGGAAACAACTGAATCGGCGGAGTCTTCGGTGGAAACGTACCAAAGCAATGAATTTCTGGCATTGGAAATTTATTATGTTGACGAGCAGATCTGCACGTTGACGAATTCGTTCAGCCAGGTCATCATCGACGGTGCCGCATATGATTCTTTCAGTGATTATCAAGCTGATCCGGAAGACAAAGATGACTATATTTATACGGGCGTGATCGACGACTTTTCCGCTGTTGACGAGAAGATCGGCAACGATGTTACCGTAAACGAAAGCCGCGTCAGTACGGATCTGCAATATCGTCCCGCAAACTCTCTTGACGATATCCTCACCCGCCTTGCGGAAGACGTTCCCGTGCTGGAACAGCTCGGATTCAATTCCCTGGAAGATTATGTTTCCCTGCTCAAGCGTGCCGGCGCATCCGTGGCAAAACTGGACGGCGGCAAGACAACGCCCGCAGAGGACGGCGGCAAAGAGCTTTCCGTAAAACTCGATCTCGTCAGTCTGTACAACAGCGTGGCTTCCTTTGTGACCGCTAACATGGACAGCACCATCGGCGCGGCGTTGGATAACCTTGCAGGACAGGGCGAAAAGTATGTGGAAAAAGTCATCGACAGGCTGTTCCCCGCAACGGGCAGTTCTCTCACCGTTAAACAGTTTATCGCCGCTTTGGAAGAGACGCTCGGCGAACTGGGCGTTGATTTCTCCTTCAAGGCGCTTGTGGACGAAATTCAGACCATTACAGGTTTAACGACGCAGGAGATCGCGGACGTCATCAATCCGCTTCTCCAAGGGTTCTATACTCTTACTCCAGAAGAAGGAGACACGCTTTACGATGCGGTAATCAATGCGGTCGGCGGACTTCAGATAGACGCGCTCCTCAAACTTATTCCCACAGGTTCCGGCTCTTCGGACGGCACCGAGGGAGGAACGGAAGGTACGGGTTCGGAGAGCACGGAAGAACCGCTTACCAGCGCCATGATCAACAAGATGGTCAAAGAATATGCGTACAATCCTGAAATCACCCTCTCTGTCCTTTTTGAAACGATGGAAATGCCTATCTTGGAAGTTCTCGGCATGATCGATGTGCAGAAGGGAGAAATTTCCTTTGATTTTGCGTTTGATGCAGAAAATAAACTGACGGAACTGTCCGCTTCCGGCTCCCTCGGCATTTACATGACAATGCCGGCAGGAGAAGAGGGCGCGGAAGCGATGAAGGAGCCTTTCCTCATTGCCGATGTTTCCGCAACGCTGGCGGTGGAATACGCCGCGGATGACAGCGTGTTTGCGTTGCCCATAGATGTGGAAACGACGCCCTGCGATTATGACGAGGCCGTCACCGTAGGCACGAGCATCAAAGTAAGGGATCTCCTGGTTGCCGCGGGCTGCATGACGGAGGAAGAGGCTGCCGCAGTTGATATTAACTCTGATTCCGTCGGGTTTTACGGGATAGAAGCGGACGGATACATTTCAAGCGAAAATTCTGTCTATTACCTCAACTGGGATTACAGTCAGGACGAATACTATGTTTACGCGGCGTCCGTTTCCTCGGACTACGAATCTATCCTGGCGATCTGTACGCTGGATGAAGGGGTTTACATGGTCAAACTCCGGCTCCCCGTGCAGTCTCAGGCATAAGCAAGAAAATTCAGCATAATCAAAAACCGCCGTGCGGAATCTTCCGCACGGCGGTTTTAATTATTTTGTCAGAGGCAGGGGAGTAAAACTCCGCGTTGCCTTTTTCGGTTATTTTTCAAACCCGATGGAGGCGACCGCTTCGGCGATCACCGTTTCGCCGAGGAAGAGAGAATCCTCTTTTTCATCGTACGCCGTGGCGGAAGTGCTGCATTCACGGCGCAGGGTTACGCCGATCTCGCCGCGGGCGCCGCGTTCGCGCGCGCAGGCCAGCGCCGCGTTTCGCGCATCTTTTTCTGCGTAGGCTTCCGCCTGTTCCAGGGCAGCAAAAGTCATGGTGCTGTCGTTCCCGTACACGATAAACCCTTCGTTTGCGCTGCGGATCTCTGCCGTCCTGCGGGCATACACGCTGCCGGATACGGCGCCCAGCGCGTTTGCTACTGCCGCGTGCGGCGGTACAATCGCCCGCGTTCCCAAAAGTGCGGCCACGTCTTTTAAAAACAGGCTCACGGGCGCGCCGATGCCCACAAGGGCGTACTTTGTGTGCAGAAGAGGTTGCAGTCCGTCCCGTTCTGCCCGTTCCGCCGCAAGGAAACAGCTGTCTATCCAGTGGTCTGTCTCTTTTCCGAACGTTCCTGCGGCGTAGAATTTATCCTCGTGCTGCAGCAGCAGTTTCACGATGTTTGCGTACATTTTGCGGCGGATCTCCCTGTAAACACGCTCGCAGAGTTCCGCCGTGTCGATCTGCAGGTTTGCTGCCACCATGCGCGCGGCCCGTTCTGCCGTTCCCTTGTCAAAGTCCGTAAATTCGCCGCGCACGTGCATGATGTCCGTGGGCGTAAGCCCCACGATCTGTAAAACTCCTTCGCGGAGCAGCCGTTCGGGGCGGAAGGTGTAAACGTCCTCGCCGGCCGCCGCTGCGGCCTCTTCCAGGGGCAGGGGGCCGTTTTGCAAGGCGCGGCACAATGCCCGCTCGCCCGCCGTGCACGGAGCATCCTCTCTGAGGGGGCGCGCAAGCAGGTAAAATTCATGCTTGTAATGCGAGTGGATAAACTTTCCGCTCTCTTCCAGCGCTTTCAGCTTTTCCGCGATCGCGGGGTACTTTGTCGCCGCAACACACAGCGGGATCATGCGGAATTCTTCCAGAACCAGATTTTTATTGCGGTAGCGGATACCGCTGTCGCCGCCCAGTCCGAACGTTCGTATCATCAGCCCGTTGACGAGCGTGCGCCATTTTCCTATGCTCACGCCGTTTTCGGCGCGGACGGGGATCCCCCCGTCGATCAGGGCGATGTCCGTTGTTGTCCCGCCCATGTCCACGACCACGGCGTCCTTTTTCCCCGTCAGCACAAGTCCGCCCATCACGCTTGCCGCAGGGCCGCACAGAAGGGTCTCCACGGGATGCGTGCGCGCAAACTCTTCGCTCATCAGGCTCCCGTCGCTGCGCATGATCACCGCGGGCGCATGGATGCCCCGTTCGGAAAGCACCTTTTTCACGGCGCGGATAAATTCGCAGATCACGGGGTACAGCTGCGCGTTCAGAAGAGTTCCTGCTCCGCGCTGAAGGCTGTTCAGTTCGTTAAAAAGCTCGTACCCGCAGGTCACGGGCAGCCCTGTCGTGCGCGTCAGGATCTCTTTCGCCTTTTTTTCGATGACCGCATTGTTGCGCATGGAGTACAGCTCGATGACGCCTACGCCGTCCGCATCTTTGCAGAAGGCAGGGGCAAGCCTTTCAAACTCTTCCCAGTCGGGCATCCGCGCGATGCTCCCGTCCAGTCCTGTCTTGCAGTCGGGCATCCATATTTCTCTTGCAGGCGGCAGTCCGTATTCGGCCCCGTACCGCGCCACGATCTCCCTGTCCCCGCCGAAAAAGATCAGCCTGGCGTTCCCGCCCTTGTTTTCCACGCAGGCGTTGGTCGCCAGCGTCGTGGAAAGGGATACGGCGCACACGTCCTTGCATAGATCCTGCGGAAGAAGATCCAGGACATTGGCAATTCCTTTGCACAGGTCTTCGCGTGTGGTCAGCGCTTTGCCTGTTCCCAAAATTTTTTTGCTTTCAAAATCGTACAGGACGGCATCCGTGTACGTGCCGCCTGTGTCAAAACCGATCGCTGTTTTCATTGTATTTCCGTTCTCGATGTTTTTTTCTATTATACCACCTTTTTTTCGTTTTTTCATGCCTTCTTTTGCGGAAAAACAAGAACAATTTGCGGCTTTTTCCCGCGGAGCTGTCCGATTTTGCCGCTTTCGGAGCCAGCTTTTTTGCTTTGGAAAAAAATGTGGCAGAATTTTCCTGAAAAGTGATATTTGCAACAAACATTTTTGCGGTTTTTGAATACAATGAAAGCGGTAAAACAGGGGAGAAAAGTACGGCAAGTGAGTAAAAGAGCCGAGGAGCCCGTCTCCGCTCTTTTCTTTTTTTGCCTTTTGCCGATTGCGTCTGCGGGGAAATTGTGCTATACTATTGCCGAGGCCACGCGGAAGAAGTTTTTTCTCCGCGCGGAAAAAAGACCATGCAAGAAGAAAAGGAAAGAGAATACACGCAATCGCCCTGTGAACAGACAGAGAATATATCACCGTCCGGCCATTGTGCGGAAGGCGCACAGCCGCCGTGCGAACGCGAAGAGAGTACAAAGCCGTCCGCCGAGGTCAAACGGGGAAGATACTACCTCATGTGCGAGAGGGACTGGGTGTATTTTACTCTCATCGCCGTGGCGGGATTTTTCGGGGCGTTCACCTATCTGCTGCGCGGAAACGTGTTCTGCAACGCGCAGACGGGCAATGTTGTTCTGATGGGAATGGCGTTGGGCGCGGGAAAGTGGAAAGAAGCGCTTTACTATCTCATTCCCATTTCCGCCTATCTTTTGGGCGCGTTTGTGTCCGAATTGCTGCCCAATCCCGTCAAACGGGTGATGCGGGTGCGCTGGGACACTCTGCTCCTTGCCCTGGAAATGGCGGCGGTCATCGCGCTGGGGTTTGTGCCGGAATCGGCTCCCGTGCAGATCTCGCAGGTGGTCATCAATTTTATCGCGTCCATGCAGTACAACACCTTTCGGCAGGCACAGGGGGAACCCGTGGCGACTACATTTGTGACCAACCATATCCGTCAGGTAGGGGTGGGGATCGCCAAGGCGGTGAAGCACATCGGCAAAGAGGGGGACAAATCATACCTTCACAAGCTTCGCATTCACCTGTTTATGCTGTTGTTCTTTGTCGCCGGGGCGGTGATCGGCACCGTTTTCTGCAATCTGATGCTGGGGCGTGCGATCTGGATCACGCTGATCCCTCTGGGTGTGGTGTTTGCGGCATTGCTGTACGCAGATCTTGCCACGGAAAAAGACATGAAAGATAAAAAACCGAGCGGGCACTGAGCGCGTGCGGGGAGGGGGAACATGGCTTTGATTCAAATGAAATGCGCCAATTGCGGAGCGGCTCTGCGGCAGGAAGGCGGTCAGTATGTTTGCGACTATTGCGGTGCGATTTCATTATTTTTTGCAGATGCGGACGCGGATATATCGCAGGCGGTCACGGCGGAGGAATTTCGGCAAAAACTAGCGCAGAGCGGCAGAACGTATCTCATCGAGCCGGGCGGAAACGGGATTTCGGACGTGGACGAAAAGATCTTGCAAGGCAAGCTGAAGGCGGCGCAGAAGGCGCTTTCGGAAGGGAAGGGCTACCTTGTCGAAGAATACCTGAAAGGCATTCCCGCAAACGTTTTTGCGGCAGAGCGCCTGCGCCTGCTTTCGGAGGCGGGCGTAAAGGACGAGGCGGAGCTTTCCGCGTATGCGGGCGAGCTTTCTTCTTTTGGGCATTATGACAGCGCGCTTGCCGCAGCGGGCGAGAGGACGCGCGAAACGTATCGTGAGATCGAAAAGGTGTGCCGAAAAAATGCGGAGATTTCCCGCGAGATCGGCAAGGGCAGGGAACTTTTGCGCGCGGGTATGCTTGCGGACGGTCTGGCATATGCGGAGGAAATGGTGCGCCGGTATCCTGCCTATGCGCGGGCGCGCGAGCTGCTCATCGAGGCAAAGTGCCTTTCGGACGAGAACTATTCTCCCTTTGCCGACCTGGAATTTTTCAAGGCGTGTCCGGATGCGTCCGTCGCCGTATCGGGCGGGGAGGAGGACTATTATGGCGCGCCGAAGAACATTTCGCCCGTCATTGCCGAACGCTGCAAACAAGTGGCCGGCAGGCGGATGTCGCGCGACAAGCTGATCGGAAAATATCTCATCCGTCCTTTGCTGGTATTGATCGCCGTGGGGGCGCTTGTGGGTGTCTGGTTTCTCATAGATTCCCTGTTCGGTCGCTGAAATGCAGGTACGTAACATAAAAAACGCGTCGCCGCAAGTTTGCGGGGACGCGTTTTTTTTATTTTTCCGTTTCCATCAGATCGCTGTAAACGAGGGCGACGTTGCTCAGGTCGTTGATGCAGATGTCCTCGGACAGCGTGTCGTAAGGGCAAAGACAATTGTGTTCGAGGATGCGCCTGTGCGCATTTCTCTCGAGCTTATCGTAGTGCGAATAGCGGGCAAACGTCCAGCCGCGGCAGATATAGAACCTGCACCAGCGCAAATGTTCCGCCTCGCTCAGCCGGCACACCATGCCGCTCGTGCGGTTCTGGCGCAGCGCACTCACGTAGCGGGCGCGGAACCTCTGCGCCGCACGGTTGGATTCTTTGTCGAACGAATTGGTGGTCAGCCAGACGCTTCGTATGGCTTTTTCGTCTTTTGCGCTTTCCGAAATCTCTTCGGAGATCTTGCGCAGGGTGCGCGAAAAGTCCGTTTTCTCCTCATCGCGGAAGCAGTTGCGCAGGGCAAAAAATCTTCCGTTTTTGCCGTCGTACAGGAGCGAGTAGGCGTAGTTGTACATCATATCGTCCCGATCTTCCACAATGCGGCCGTAACTGTAAACGTTTTCCCTGCATCCGAAGGGGATCACTTTAAAGAAGGGGAATTTCGCTTCGTCTTCTTTTGTCCACGAAAGCCGAGCGTAATTTTTGCGTTCGCGCAGGTGCACGTACATTGCCTGCGGACAAGGCCGCATTCCGGGCGAATGTTCCGCGTCATTGAATTCGCGCCGCAGATCCTGCAAAAGCAGATTGGCGATCAGCACGTTCTTTTCGTCGTCGCCCAACGTAATGACGAAAGCGTTGTTGCGGCTGAGCTTTCCGGGAGATTCTGTGCCAGATTCCTCGTCCAGAAAACGCAGGAACTCCATGTCGAAACAGGACGCTTTGTGAAAGACTGCCAAAGGGAATCCCATCTTGCGCATCAGCGCGTCGCCGTTGGGGTCGTCCGAACTTTTTAAAGCACTGTAAAATTGCAGGATGCGCTGTTTTTCGGTTTCGATCTGCTGCCGTTCCGAGGAAGATTCCCGCATTTTTTCCGAGCAGACGCAGAGGAAAAGCGGATGTGCGGCGGCAAACGCTCCTGCCGGTTCCGTCACGTTCACGTCGTATATGTCGGCGCGGAAGGGTACGGGCGTTCCGTCCGCACGCATCTGCACGCAGTCTGTATAGATGGTGCCGAGTGCCTCTTCGCCCGACCGCCCGAACCCGATCACGGTGACGCGGTATTGTGCGGAATTTTCCTTTTCTTTGGGTACAAACAGTCCGAAGGGATCGGCGGCGAGCTCTTTGTTGCGCATATCGGCAAGGTCACCGGCGCACAGCATCGCCTCGTTGAGCGGATGCGTCTGAAAGGCGTTCTTGGCGGACTGCATCAGCGCGGGGTCCGCACCGAAATATTTTTTCGTCAGGTTTTCTATTTCCCGTTCAAAGTATTTGTGGTCGGGTGTGCTGGCGGTCAGGATGTAAAAGTCCGTCACCCAGCGCATTCCTTTCTTTTTGTTTTTGCGGCACAGCCTTTCAATCTCGGCAAACATTGCCGCACCGTTGTCCGCCTCGCCGCCCGTCAGCGTCTTGCCCGTCGCCATCGCAAAAAAACAAACGCGGAAGGACTTTGTCCTGTTTGCGTTCGGACCGCAAAAATTGTTTGTTGCCCTGCCTACAAGTTTGATCAGCGCCGAGCGCCCCATTTTCTTGTCCGAACTTATGCGCGAGATGTACAGATACCCGCGCGACATGATCTCGCGGCAGATCATGTCATGCCTGTCAAAGGCGTTCAGATCCTCCCCGTAAAAGATGATCACGCATTTTCTCTTGTTTTTCAGGCTGTGTTCGCGGATGCTGTCCGCCAGCAGCAGGCTGTCTTTGGTGGCGGCGGTAAACAGATAGATGTCTCTGCCCCGCCCTGCACAGCCGTGCAGGAAAAGCATTTTGATGCTGCTGTACAGCTCGTAACTTGCGCGCGCAGAGATGACGCTGAGCGCGATCAGTCCCGCATACACCGAACTGCCCGTATACAGGCACGCGAGAAGCGAACTCATGCCGGAAACTTCTTCCAGCCCCTCAAAAGTCAGACCTCCTATGCCTGCATATATTGCTTCCATAGCGATGGCAAAGGCATCCGTAAAGGAGCCGTCCGCTTTCGCCAGGAAAACACAGAATTTGACGACGATGCTGAGCAGCAGGGCCGCTCCCACAATGCAGATCTCTACGCTCGCTTTTGTCGCGGAATATTTTTTTCGCAGGAAATAATATCCCAGCATGGTGAGAATGTACAGCAGGGCAATGGCGGCAATTCCCGCCGCAACACCTGTGATCGTCGGCCAGTTCATCTTTTTTCCTCCCCGCGCACCGCGGCGTCTGCCGCAGCGCATCGTTTTACTATTTTATATCCGCAGACGGAAAGCAGCCATCCGCACTCGTCCGTCAGCTGATAGTCGTAGCGGATCACGTCCGCCTCTTCCTCGCTCATTCCGTAATATTCGCTCACGAGGGCGCGGTAAGAGGTCAGCCCCGCAAAGTCTGTCAGCACGTGCCGCCGCTCGGCGACGTTCTTTCCGCGGTTTTCTTCACGGATCTGCTGCAGGGACGAAGATATGTACCCGTTGCAAATCATAAAGGCGTTCCAGCGGCTGTGTTCCAGTTCCGCTGCTGCGCGCCGCGCGCTGTCCCTGTCAAAATCGGCGTTCCTGTATTCGGTCAGAGGTCTGCCGTCCGCCGTCTGACCCGCATTGCGCGGAGCGTCTCCGTCCGTGTAAACAGCGTAAAATTCCGCGGCGGCATCGGGCAGAGGGCTGTCTTTTGGCACGTAATCGAATCCGAACAGCTGCAGCTTGGAACGCAGGCTCAGGCAGGCGTACAGGCTGGATTTGCGCGAAAGACTGTTTCCCTTGGCATACCAGGAGGAGAGCGCGGCATCGCGCACCTGTTCTGCGGAAGCTCCCTTGCAGCGCTCCGCGGTGTAAGAGAGGTGCCTCTCCCATGCCATGCGCAGCAGGTTTTCCCCGCAAATATTTTCAAAATCGTATACCGTTTCGTCTTTTCCGAACAAAATCAGTTCGTCGCAGTCGGAAATCGCGCCGCGTGCAAACACAAAGACGCGCGTGTTTTCGTACATTCCCCATGCTTTCAGCTTTTCCGAGATCTGTCTGCCTGCTTCCAGGTTTTCTTCGTCCGAGCCGAACGCTACCACCACGCGGTTGCAGACAATTTCTCCCGCGCCCGGCTCCAGCGCCGCACGCAGACAGGGGAAAAAGTTTTCCGAGCGCGCGCCCGCCTCCGTAAACCGCAGTTCGGCAGGCAGGGGCGGCAGGGGAAGGTAGCCCGATTCTTTTCCCCGTACCTGTTCCAAAAAACGGGCATAGCGCAAAAAGCAATTTTCCAGGCTCTCTTTTTCCGCAGCGCTGTCAAAGCAGGTATAGCGCACGGGCCGTTCGAGCCGGCCTGCTTGCGTGCGGGCAAAAAAGCATTCGGAGGACACGCAGGAGAGAAAAACTTCCCTGTTTACTTCGCTGAGTCCCACCAGTGCCACGTTCATTCGCACCTGCGGACGCAGTTCCCCGCGGGAAAAATCAAGTTCTTTTTCCCCCAGAAAAGAGGTCAGCGGGTACCTGCTTTCCAGGTCGAGCGCGGCGGCTTCGCCGCGTCCGACACAGCGGATCCTGCCTCCTGTCTCCTCTTCCAAAAGGGAAAAAGGCCGCATATCTCCCTCGCATAGGGCGATCAGAAAAAAGTATTCGGCGCCTTTTTGCTCTTGCAGGAAGGTCGCAAAACGTTTGCAATGGTACAGATTCTCTTCGTCATTGCCCGTATTTACGATAACGTATACGGTTTTTTTGTCCAAACGGCAAAGATTGTCCGACAAAAAAACACAGAGGTCGCCGTCAAAGGCAAAACTGCCTCTGTTTTTGCGCACCGCCTGCGTATCGTCTCTGCCTTGCAGGAGAAAAGCGTCTGCGCTCTGTTTGGCGGAACGCAGGAGGTACAGACTTCCTTCCCCCGTTCCCAGAATGAATACAAAAGGTTTGTCCTGCCGCGCACAAAGGCGCGGCGCATCGCCGTTGCGAGAACGTCTTTTCATCTGTCTCTCTCCGAAAAAGTATGTTATTATTATATCATAAAATGACAAATTGTCAACAGACGACCGAGAAAAAAGGGGAAAAGGCGGTTTATGTGTCCAGTTTCCAGCCGCAGTCTCCGTGGTAGATCATCTGCCTGGTCATGCCTCCGTCGATGCACAGGTTTTCACCCGTGATAAAGGAAGCCTGCGGCGAGCAGAGGAAGAGGACGGCAGACGCAATGTCGTCGGGTGTTCCCACCCTTCCCGCGGGGTGCTGCGCCGCGTCCGCACCCGTATAAGCGGTGCCGGAAGTGTCTATCCAACCGGGGGAAATGCTGTTCACGCGCGCTTTTTCTCTCAGGGTAACGGCAAGCGCGTGCGTCAGCGCGGCAATGCCGCCTTTGGCGGCGGTATAGCTTTCCGTCTGCGGCTGGCTCATGCGGTCGCGGGAAGAAGAGATGTTCACGACCGCCGCCCCCTCGCCGAAATGCGGCGCAAGCAGTTTTGTCAGGTAAAAGGGTGCGTTCACGCCAACGCGCAAAGCGCGGTCAAACTCTTCGTACGAACATTCGTCCAGTCCTTTCATCAAAGGGAGAGCGTTGTTGATGAGAAAATGCACCTGTCCGTGCCGGGAGATCACCTCCTTTGCAAACGCTTCCAGGTCTTTTTTTTTGCCTACGTCTCCGCAAAAATCGCACGCAAGCAGGTCGATCACGCGTACGATCGCGCCCTCTTTGCGGAAGGCGTCCGCAATCGCTTTTCCTATTCCCTTAGCGCCGCCCGTAATCACGGCTACTTTTCCCGTAAACATAAAAATCTCCTTTTTTGTCAAAAAAAACGCGCGGCAGAGCCGCGCGCCGTAAAATTTTTCAGATGACGACGATGTTTTTCTCTTCAAATTTTTCCTTCACGCTCTGCGGGAAATTGTCGTCCGTGATCAGCACGTCGATGTTTTCGGGAGAGGCAAAGGTGTAGGGCATGATCTTGCCGATCTTGGAGGTATCCAGCATCATGTACACCATCTTCGCCCGTGCCAGGATAAATTTCAGCAGGTCGGCTTCTACCTGCGAAATGCAGGAAAATCCCTGCTCGAAGGAAAAAGCGGAAGCGGAGATGATGGCAAGCTCGAAATTGGTATTGCCCAGAAACACTTTGGTGTAGGGGGAAGCGGTGGAGAGGTTTTCCTTGATGAGCGATCCGCCTACAAGAACCACTTCCGGCTGTTTTTTGTGCGCCAGCTCTTCGGCAACGACCAGTCCGTTGGTAAAGATGTGGCAGGGCCTGTCGGGCAGTTCCTTGGCAAGCTGGAGCGCCGTGGTGCCGCCGTCGAGGAACATACTCACCCCTTCATCGATGAGGGAGACCGCCTTTTTGGCGATGACTTTTTTGGCGTCCGTGTTGATGGTAGACTTTTGTGCGTATGCCTCGCCGGAACGCTTTTGTACTTCCAGTACGGACATGGCGCCGCCGCGCACGCGGATCACCTTGTTTTCCTTTTCCAGTTCCAGAAGGTCGCGGCGAAGTGTCATGTCGGACACGTCAGGGAATTGTACCGCCAGTTCTTCCAGACTCATTTTACCGTTTTTTTCGATCAAGAGAGCGATCTCTTCAATTCTCGTACGTTTCGTAGCGCAAGTCCTCCTGTGGGTTTCACATTCGCATTATAACATATTTCACAGGTTGGCGCAACAAAATTTTCATATTTTGTGAAAGATTTTCAGAAAATTTAAAAAATTTTTTTAGGATACACAAAAATACATTGAATTTTTGCCGAAAAAATGTATAATAGTAACGGAATGAAAAAAATCTGAAAACGGAGCGAAAGGATGAGCGAAAATTTTCTTCACGATCTCAACGAATATTTCTCCAAAAAGTACGTCAATTTTGATCTGATCAGCACCCTGCCTTCCTACGAGTCCGTCACTATCTCGATGGTTTTGCAAAACAAAAACCGCATCGAGGAAGGGGAAGTGGCCACCAACGAAGTGCGCAAGATCTTTTATCAGCCTCACGCGGACAAGGTGCTTGCCGAGCTGAAAGAGCGGTATGTGGACAACAACTTCACCTTTTCCGTGCGCGTGTCTCCCCTGCGCCTGCGCTGGAAGGCGCTGCTGCGTATGCGCGGTCTGCACGGAGCGCTCATTGCAAAGACGATCCGCAACTACGGCGAGGATCCCGCGGCGCTTGCGCCCCGCCTCGGCGTGGACGAAAAGCTGTGGGAAAACGTGCTGAAAAGTTATTATATTCCCGAAAAGGTGCTGCTGTTCAAGCTGGGACTTCTTCTGGGAATGCGCCAGGAAGATTTTAACGCACTTATGTCTGCGTGCGGTGCATATTATAACATGGAAGATGCGCGCGACGTGGTGGTGAAATATCTCATGGATTACCGCGTGTTCAACGCGGAAATGATCGCCGCGGCATTTGACGAATTCCGTATCCGCAGGATCCTGTGAGGTGCGGTATGGGCAAAAAACTTTCCGTGGCGGAACTGGAACGCCTTGCGGCGGCGCAGGATGCTTCGGCTCAGAACGAACTGGGGCTGCGCTACGAGCTGGGCGAAGGCGTGCCGCAGAGCGACCGCAAAGCGGTGTTTTGGTATAAAAAAGCGGCAAAGCAGGGCTTTGCCGAGGCGCAGAATAACCTTGCGGTCTGCTGTGAGCAGGGCAAGGGGATGATCCGCAGCACAAAAAAGGCATTTTTCTGGTACAAGAGTGCGGCGGAGCAGGAGGTTTTGGCGGCGCTGGTCAACCTGGGCGACTGTTATGCCCACGGTATCGGCACGGCAAAGGACGCCGCCGCGGCGTTTGAGTGTTACCGCAAAGCGGCAAACGCAAAGATGCCCGAAGGACTGTATCGCCTTGCGGGCTGTTTCCGTGACGGCAAGGGAGTGTCTGCCGATCCCACCCGCGCTTTTTCTCTGTACGAGATCGCGGCAAAGCAGGGGTTCGCCCGCGCGCAGTACTCTTACGGAGTCTGTTTTGCAGAGGGCGTGGGTACGCCGAAAAATGCTGCCGAGGCAGTAAAATGGTACCGCAAAGCGGCGGAACAGGGTCTGCCGCAGGCGCAGGTGGAGCTTGCGCTGTGCTGTCAGCGCGGCGAAGGCACCGCGCAAAGCGCCCAGGAGGGCGTCAAATGGCTGAAAAAGGCCGCCGTGCAGAGCGACGCGGAGGCGCAGTTTCGCCTGGGAATGTGTTATTATAACGGTGCGGGCGTAGGGCAGAACCTGTCCGAAGCGCTGCGCTGGATGCGTCTTGCCGTGCAGAACGGCAGCGAGGACGCAAGGAAGATGCTCAAAAAGCTCGGTTATGCATGAGAGATTCCGGGCGCAGAGCATAGGAGGAGCGTATGTTCAAAAGGCTTCGCGCCGATCTGGAAGCGGCAAAACGCAACGATCCCGCCGCACGCAATAAATTCGAGATCTTTCTTACTTATTCGGGCGTTCATGCCCTGTCTATGCACCGCTTTGCCAACAGGCTGTACAAAATGCACCTGAAATTGCTGGCGCGCATGGTTTCTCAGTTTGCCAAGTTCACAACAGGCATCGAGATTCACCCCGCGGCAAAGATCGAAGGGGGCGTGTTCATCGATCACGGCATGGGCGTTGTCATCGGCGAAACGGCAGAGGTCGCGTCCGGCGTCGTCATTTATCAGGGCGTCACGCTGGGCGGTACCGGTAAGGATAAGGGGAAACGTCATCCAACCATTCAAAAGGACGTCGTTATCAGTTCCGGAGCCAAGGTGCTGGGAGGCTTTACCGTGGGGGAAGGCGCCAGGATCGGCGCGGGTGCCGTGGTGCTCAAAGAGGTGCCGCCGCACGCCACCGTCGTGGGCGTTCCCGCGCGCGTCGTGCGCATCCGCGGCGAAAAACCCGATCTCCAGCAGGAAAAATGCGACCCCAACGCCGAGGAGATCCGCGTCCTCAAATGCCGCCTTCACAAGCTGGAAGCCGCGTTGGAAAAACTCACGGGCGAAAAATTTGAATGCACGCAGGAAGAGATTTTCCCCGTCGCCGATCCCGCGCAGGACAAAACTCTTCCCGCAAAATCGGAACAGGCACAAAAGGAACAGACAAAAGAGGAACAATAAAGCGGATTTTACACATACGTACCCCGCTTTTTCGGACAAAGAATAATCTTTCAGAGGCAATATCATGATCACATCCAAACAACTTCGCAGCAAATGGCTCTCCTTTTACGAGAGCAAGGGCCACGTCAATATCGGTGCGGTTTCCCTCATCGGCGACGGCTCCACGGGCGTTATGTTCAACGTCGCAGGGATGCAGCCGCTCATGCCCTATCTTTTGGGACAACCCCATCCCGCAGGCAAGCGCCTTTGCAACGTGCAGGGCTGTGTTCGCACGGTGGACATCGAATCCGTCGGCGACGCTTCCCATTTCACCTTTTTTGAAATGATGGGCAACTGGTCGCTGGGCGATTACTTCAAAAAGGAAAAGACGGCATGGTCTTTCGAGCTCCTCACAAAGGTGTTCGGCCTGGACGCGGACAAGATCTGCTCCACGGTGTTTGCAGGCAACGAGAGTGCGCCCCGCGACGACGAAACCGCGCAGCTGCTTGTTTCCCTGGGCATCCGCCCCGAACATATTTTCTATTTGGACAAGTCCAACAACTGGTGGGAGCTGGAAGGTACCGTCGGCACCCCCTGCGGCCCGGACAACGAGTGGTTCTACCCGCTTGCGGATGAGGAGTGCGGCAGGAAACCTTGCGATATCAACTGCCCGTGCGGCAGGTACGTCGAGATCGGCAACGACGTGTATATGCAGTACAAAAAGACGGCGGACGGGTACGTTCCGCTGGAAAATAAAAATGTGGATACGGGATTCGGTCTGGACAGGATGCTCTCTTTCCTCAACGGGCTGACGGACGGCTACAAGACTGACTTGTTCAGCGGCGCCATCGCCTATCTGGAAAAGGTTTCGGGCAAGAAGTACGACGACGGCGGCGACGCGCGTAAAGCAATGCGCATCATTGCCGACCATACCCGTACCACGGTCATGCTCATCGGCGACGTCAACGGAATTCTGCCCTCCAATACGGGTGCCGGGTACATCCTTCGCAGGCTGATGCGCCGTGCTATCCGCTATTGCAAGGCGCTTGGCATTGCGGGCGAGGAGATGTGCAACGTTGCGAAGATCTTCATTGAAGAGGTGTACGGAGAGGCGTATCCGCTCCTGCCTGAGAAAGAGGGGTACATCCTCGAAGAGATCGGCCGCGAGATCGCGCGTTTCGAGTCCACTCTCGAAAAAGGCATGAAGGAATTTGAAAAGACGCTTGCGGGCATCGAACGCAAAAACGAGTTCATGGCAAAGCAGAACCCCGATTATGTCAAAGAGAGTGTTATCGGCGGCAAAGCGGCTTTCAAACTGTACGATACGTACGGATTCCCGCTCGAACTGACGGTGGAGCTGGCGGCGGAACGCGGCTACACGGTGGACGAGAAGGGCTTTGACGAAGCGTTTAAAGAACACCAGGAAAAGAGCCATGCCGTGGCGGAAGGGCAGTTCAAGGGCGGCCTTGCCGACACGGGCGTTGCCACTACCCGCCTGCATACCGCAACACACCTTCTCAATGCGGCGCTCAAACAGGTTCTCTCGCCCGACATCAACCAAAAGGGCAGCAATATCACCCCCGAACGCCTGCGTTTCGATTTCAACTTTGCGCGTCCCATGACGCAGGAAGAGATCGACGCTGTCGAAAAACTGGTCAACGAGAAGATCGCGGAAAATATCCCCGTCGTGTATGCGGAAATGCCTTACGAACAGGCGCGCGCAGAGGGGATCGTCGGCGTGTTCGACAATAAGTACGGCGACGTGGTCAAAACCTATTCCATCGGCAATTTCTCGCGCGAAATGTGCGGCGGCCCGCACGCGGCAAGCACCGGCGAGCTGGGCCACTTCAAAATCGTCAAGGAGCAGTCTTCCGCCAGCGGTATCCGCAGGATCAAGGCGATCTTGGAGTAAAACAATTCACGCAAATCTCGCCGAACGAGACGGCTGCGATTTGCCGTGACTTCAAGGAGAAAACAGCGTTCGGGCAATGTCCTCGGCGCTGTTTTCTCCTTCTT